>NZ_BAAHAP010000076.1:0-25407 GCF_054777495.1 Echinicola sediminis
CAAAAGCGGTTTTCTTAAAGGAAATTTCCTGTTCAAGGCTATTGACCTTATTAAGGTGCTGGTGGTATTGGATGTTTTGCTGGTTGTAATTGCTGGAGCGCACGGCAAGGCTTTCTTCCTCCGTCAGCAATTGCTCATTGATGATCTCCAGCTCTTCTTCCATGCCATCAAAACCCGCTTTGGCTTCGTCCAGCTTAGGGCCGATCTCATTGACTTCATCAGAAAGGCTTTCGATTCTATCCAAAATGTCTTCCCGCTTATTGGCGTTGGTGGAGAGCATTTCGGCGAGCTGCTCTTTTTTGGTCTTGATGGAGATGTACTGTTGGTTGACCTCACTGATTTCAGCCTGTAGGTTTTCAATGTCCTTTTTATAGGAAACCTCCTTAAGCTTCATCAGGTCGGTGACCTTTTTGTCCAAATTGGAGCGGGCGGTGCTGACTTTTTTGTTAAGTTCCTTGATCTCTATTTCCAGCTTCTCCAGGTTTTTTGCCCGGCCAATCCGCTTTCCTTCAAACAGCCCTACTGAACCACCTGATATGCTGAATTTACGTTTGGTGAATTTGCCGCTTTCGGTGATGAAAATGGTGTCCGTGTCTTGCGGTATGTCCTTGATCTCACCTTGGACGATATAAACATCGTCCAGAATATAACTGATCAGTCGGGCATATTTCTCATCGTATTCGATGATCTCGGTGGCCGCAGTGGCATTGGCAAAGAGTTTGGTCTGTGAAGGCTGAAAACGCTCAAAGTGCTCCAGCACAAAGAAGTTGGCTTTTCCCCTGGCGGCATCGCTGAGCAGGTTTACTGCGGCAATGGCCTGTGCCTCTGTGTCCACCACATAATAATTCATGTAACTTTCGAGGTAATTCTCAATCGCCACACGGTAATTTTCGCCAGTGGTCAGGATATCGGAAAGAAGGGGAGTGTCCTTGCCCCAGTCCGAGTTTTTCTTAAGGAATTTGATGGCTTCAGGGAAGCCCTCAAGGTTTTCTACAAGAGACTTGGTAAGGTTAAATTCGTTTTGCTTGGCATCCAGTTTCCGTCCAAGCTGTGTGACTTCCTCACGGATCAGTTCTATGGTATGCGTGGACTCTTCTATCTTTTGGTTCTGGTCTTCTTCTTTGGCCTTCAGCTGTTGAAGACGATCGGTCTTTTCATCCAGCTCATCTTTTAGAATGACCAGCTTTTCCTCAAAATCCGCCAGGTTGGCTTCCTGGCTATCATCATCAGAGGCAGTTTTTTCCAATTCCTGCTTTAGCGAAGAAAGTTGGATCTGTTTGATTTCAAGTTCTTTACTGAGCTGGTAGATGGCGTCTTTTCGGGATGAGAAATCCTTAGAAAGGACTTTTTGCCGCTCTTGGAGGATGGCATGGGCGGATTTTTGTTCCTCGTAATCGGCTTTAAGGTTTTCTACGGTGAGCTCTTTTTCGGCCAAGAGTTTTTCAGCTACCTCTTTCTCCTGCTCCAATGAGCGGATACTAAAACCAGCCCTGTCATTGGATTTTCTGTCCTGATCGATCTGGTCACGAAGTTTCATGGCGCGGTCTTCCAGAAAGCGCAGCCTTTCGTTTTTTATTTTCTTTTCACTCTCAAACTGCCGGATCTTGTTGACATGTTCGTTCAAGGTTTTCTGGCGCGAAGAGAGCAGTTTTTCTTTATGGATGAGGTCGGCCTTGGTTTTCTCCAGCTCGGCTTCCCTGGTTGTGATCTCGTTATTGAGCTGCAGCTTTCGGTCATTTTCTGCAGTGACCTTTTGATTGGTGCTGATCAGGTTGTCCGTGTGTGTTTTTACACTTTTCTTGGCCAATGCTATGCTGGAGGCTTTGTAGGACTTTTTGATCTCAAAATATTTTGCTGCTTGCTTGGCCTGCTTTTCCAGCGATTTGAGGTTCTTTTCAATCTCAAAGAGCAAGTCTTCCACCCTGTCAAGGTCCGCATCTGTATCCTCCAGTTTTTTGAGGGTTTCCTTTTTGCGGGTTTTGAATTTGGAGATTCCAGCTGCTTCTTCAAAGAGGTCCCTTCGGGAGTTGTTTTTGTCATTGAGCAGTTCATCGATCATTTTCAGTTCGATGATGGCATAGCTGTTGGACTGGATACCTGTGTCCATAAAGAGGTTGTTGATGTCCTTTAGACGACAGGCGATGCCATTGAGCAGGTACTCACTTTCCCCCGAACGGTAATACCTACGGGTGATGGTGACATGGGTGTATTCGGTGGGAAGGAGGTTTTTGGTGTTTTCAAAGGTCAGGGACACTTCAGCCATGTTGGTGGGCTTTCTGTTTTTGGTCCCATTGAAAATCACGTTTTCCATTTTGTCTGAGCGCAATGCACGGGTTTTTTGCTCCCCCAGCACCCAGCGGATAGCATCCACCACATTGGACTTGCCACAGCCATTTGGCCCCACAATCCCCGTAATTCCCTTATCAAAATGGATGGTGACCTTGTCCCCAAAACTTTTAAAACCCCTGATCTCAAGCTTGGTAAGCTGCATGTATGCTCAATTAAAATAGATTAAGACAAACAAAATTAATCAGTTCAGGCCAATTAGCAAATTAGAAACAGAGTGGTTTTTAAGGTTACAATTCGCGAATGTTTGAAAGGTTGATGGACCAGTAAAGGAGCTGGCACTAAAATGGACTAGCTGAGGCTTGGGGATTTGGGAAGAAGAAATGGGAGGAAGAGGGTAAATTCGGAAATTAATTTTGCTCAGTTGGTTTCAGCAAAAGATAATTGCGCTATCACTGGCCTTGAATGGACCAATTTTTTATATTGTATTAGCTGTTGGTCTGGGTGTTACTTTCTGATAATGAGTTGATTAGTTGGTTTTTGAAATTGCATCATTGATTTACGGTTTTTTACAGTTGGTTGATAAAGATGTTTTTATTCACTGAATGGTTTCAGCTATGGGGGGGAGTAAGGATAAACTGGCGGTTTATATTTCTTATGCCTGGAATGAAAAAAGCGAGGCCATAGCGGATGCTTTGGAACAAAAGCTTACCGATATGGGCGCCCATTTCATGAGAGACAAAACCGAGTTGAATTACAAGGGGAGAATAAGGGATTTTATGGATCAAATCGGGAGGGGAGAGTACGTGATTTTGATCCTAAGCAACGATTATTTTCAATCGGAATATTGCATGTATGAACTGCTTCAGATCTTTAAGAATCAACGGTTTTATGATCGCATCTATCCCATAGTGCTGGAGGAAGTCAGTATATCAAAGGCCACAGATCGGGTGGAACTGGTGAAATACTGGGAAAACAAGTCCAAAGAGCTGGATAAAAAAATCAGGGAATTGGAGAATCTCAGTAATATCCAGGGGATATCAGAGGATTTGAATCTATATCAAGAGATCAGGAACAACATTGCCAACCTAACGCGGATTCTCAAGGATATCAATTACCTGAACACTGATATGCATATCAAGGCAGATTTTTCACAGATCATTCAGCTGATAAAGCAGCATCATACGGAGGATTTTCAGGACAGTGAAGATAAAAATCCTTATCAAAAATGGATTATCGTAGTGATACTGATGATCGTGTTGGGATTGGTTTATTGGTATTTGCCCATTACAGATAAAGGAACAGGGAAAACGGATAAGTTCCCAATTACTGAGGATAGCATAAAAGTGCCAGATACTGCAAGTGGGCTACCAGTTGAAAAACAGGAAAGTAATAACCATAAGGTCACTGGTAATCCTGATGCGTCCAAAATAGAAGGAAATGAAAAAAAGCGATATGAGGTAACGCTGGTGGTTCCCTCAAGGATGGTGAATGCTGAGGTCTTTGTGGATGGAAAGGAAGCTTTGGTCTTGGATCGAAACCTGATTTATATCACACTGGAAGTTAGGGAAAAGGAGCTTCCACATAAGATAGAGCTTAGAGATGCTTCGGATACCTGTGCGCTCTCTAGGCTGATTCGGAATGATATAAAGGAGTTGAGTATCTGTCTGTGATTATAGATGGATTTAGAAATAATGAACCGGAATTTTAGCCATGATCATTCAAAATCGGATAAGTTGGACCGTTCTTATTTTCACCCTGTTGTTTGGGAGTGGTTATGCCAGGTCACCTGAACAGACTGGTGATTCGGTAGTGTATGTCTGGGATTTTGCAGTGAGCCATCCTGAAGTCAAAACTATCGGGCAGATGCTGACGGATGACTTTGAAACAGAACTGATCGGAGCTGGATTATATACTGTTTTGGAACGGAGAAACTATAACCGTGTCATTGCGCACAGGGATCTGGAAAAGCGCATTTCCGAGGTGAATAATATTTCTGCCGCCTCCTTGGATAGTTTAAAGGCTGTCAAGGCTGATGTGGTCATTTTTGGACAGGTTATCGATGATGTACAGAGTGGGGAATATGAGGTGGAAGTTACTTTTCAGGGCCTAAACGGGGTGATCTTAAGAAAGGCCTCCAAGCTGATAAAAAGAGGGATTATCAATGATAACAGCAGCCGAAAATCGGCAATGAGGGATTTGGTAGAGCTACTGCATCTCAAAGAAAGGGAAGAGAAGAAAAGGGTGCAATATGAATTTATCTCCTCTTGGCTAAATAGGTATATGGTGCGCTTAAAGGATGTCAATAATTATTTCAAGCAGGTTTCTGAATATGCCTTTTCCAATAATTCCTATATCACGGAGATCAATAAAATAGTCAATGATTACAATACGGTGTTCAGCGAACTCAATGAAAACAGTTCCAACTATATCAGCAATTTTAGAAGAGCCTGGGGAGGGCAGTCGGGGGATGACCTGCAGGAAATCTATGATATGATAATGGATGATATCCATAAGCCGGATATACTGGGCTTGAATGATTTACTTAAGGAAATCATTGATTACTCTGGCCTGAGTAAAAGGCAACAACGCGAAAAAAAGCGGGAAATTCTCAATGATGCCCAAAAAATCACCAATGACCTGGATCGACAGATCAATATTTTGGAAGCCAAGGTAATCCTCTTTCAGACCAAACTAAGGGAAGAAATGTAATATTATTTGCTAAATCAACAAAAACTAATTGAACCATGAAAACTCCAAATTTTATCAAAATGCTAATGGTTTCCCTGGTGTTGGGAATGGCCAGTGGCTGTGGGGCAGAAGCGGTGGTTTTTATTCCACTGTTCAGCGCTACCTGGCCGGATGTAAACGACCCGGATCACCAGATTGTGCTTAGGCAGGATTCTGAAAATACCAATGTGAGCTCCGGAATATTTGCCGGGTTCGAACTTCATGATTCGGATTTTGAGAAAAATGATAAGCTCTTAAGTGGCCGTTTCAACGGATATGATATCGAATTTATCATCCAAAGGGAAACCGATGTGAAATTTAAGGGAAAATTTATCACGGATGATAATGAAAACATTATCCGGATAGAGCTGGTGTCCACGGACGGGGAGCAGCTGATTTTGGGCTTTTAATGTAGGCATTTATGAACGAGCAGGAATATATAGAGGAGCGGGTAGATGCCCAGATGAATTGGTATGAACGCAAGGCAACAAGCAATAAATCCTGGTTTGTATGGAAGGAGGGGCTTACTATCGTGTTTGCCGCAATGATTCCTTTTTTTGCCGGACTGGGGGGGCAGTCAGAGGTCTTTAAGTTGGTCATTGCCATTCTCGGGGTATTGGTGACGGTGATGACAGGCTTGGGATCCATCCTCAAACTGGAAAAGAAATGGATAGAATACCGGACCACTGCCGAGAGTTTAAAGCATGAAAAATACCTTTACCTGACCCGGGCATCTCCTTATGACAGGGATGAAGAGGCTTTTCCCTCTTTTGTGGCCAAGGTGGAAAGCCTGATCCAAAAGGAAAATTCCTATTGGAACCAATATATAAAAAACAACCAAAAGCCGGTTTTGGAAAACAGGCCTTGAAGTTGGAGGATAACTATGTGGATTGGCCCTTCGACAAGCTCAGGGACCACCATCGACAGGCTCAGGGACCACCTTCGACAGGCTCAGGGGCTCGAGGGAATTGTAATGATTTTATTTGACCGCGGAGGGCGCGGAGGTGAGGGAGGGAGACAGGAGATTGAAGACTGGAGAGGGAAGAGGGAATAGAGATTAGGGTTTGGTATAAATCGCTATTAACGTGTAAATTATATGGGTAAGTATCTAGGTCAATTCTTTAAGTGCTGGGGTTGTTATACAATTTAAAAGGGCGCTATTGTTACTATTCCAGTTGAGTTTAAACTGAGTTAGGAAATATTCACATGGTGACATTGGGCAGAGGGGGAACGATGTATTTTACAGAAGGTGAAGATACAGCAGCATTAAAAAAGGACCGTCATGTGGTGGTTTACGGACTTTGGAATTCTGTGAAAACAGTAGAGGAGTCTAAAGATTGATTGGAAATTCTACCTTTAAATTATTAGGGCTAAGGACTTTGGTTTTAGTTATCTTGGATGGATAAAATTCATGGAGGATTTGGTTCCTCTACTTATTATTTCCCGGGCTCTTTTATGTTGATCTTCGAACTCGATCAGGTCAGTACCTTTACATATTCCATAAGAATAATGGTACCGTAATAGAGCTAGGTCTTCTTTTGTCAACCGTGGTTTGGATTTACTGCACTTAGCGAAGAAGCTGTTACAAGGGAAATCATCCTGTAAATAAAAAAAGCCTAGGGTCTGGATGAAGCGTTGACGAAGTAATTTTTTCTGCCTGGATTTTTTCCGGTAGGCAGTTGGGTTTAGTTTTAGATAACAGGATTTGAATTGTTTGGCTCCATTCCAATATAAGTAGTAGCCGTCATTTTTGTAACTGAGCTTTTCATCAAACACTTCTGGGCTGATATTCTCACTTTGGAAATAGATGAAATAGTTGGCCTTTTCAGCTGTGTTGACAAACTCGATTTTCAAGGAATCTACCTCATGAGCTATTTTCTCGGCAAATTTCATTAAATCTACCTGAGAGCTTCTATTTACCGAGGGATCAAAGAATATTTTTATGGGAGCTTTCCAATACCTTATCGTTGCCTGATGTTGATAGGCAGAATCACCAAGGTTAAAGACAATCTTTTTGTAGGTTTCTAAAAAATCGTCTTCCTTGGGTTCATAAGGGACACTTACCCAGTCTCCTGGATTTTTCTTGGTGCGGTTCAGTTTGACAATGGTGTCTCCCTCCACCAATGAATATCCGATGGAATCATAATTATAGAATGGATTTTCCTTCCTGTTTCTATATTCTTCAAGCTTCATCCCGTGATAGGTGTATCTTTTGACAATCTTTCCCTGTGCAAGTAGGAAAATTGGGCTTAAAACGAAGTAGAAAAGTAAAGTGTAAGTTTTTATCATGATGAAACAATTGTATTTATAAATGTAATAGGAACAATTAAAAGTTGTGTGAGAAATTAAAAGTTATTTAATGACCAGTAAAATAATTATTTTTTTTTGTAACAAAAAAAGGCCTTCAAGGGATACCCTGAAGGCTTTTTTGATTGTATTCAGTTGGGCACGTCTTGCCGGATTCCGAATACCTTTACATAGGTCTATTAATCTGCATTAATTCCAGCCGCCACCGAGCGCCTGGTAAATGTTTACCATGGCATTCATCTGCTGCACTTTGGTTTCGATCAGTTCCATTTTTGCTTCCAGGGCATCCCGCTGTGTCAGCAGTACCTCCATATAATCCGCACGGGCTGAGCGAAAAAGGTTGTTGGATATTTCAATCGACTCGGTTAAAGAACTTAGCTGTTTGGATCTCATATCATAGCTTTGCTCCAGATTATGGACCTTGGCCAGTTGGTTGGACACCTCTACATAGGCGTTCAGGATTTTTTGTTCGTAACTGTAAACCGCCTGAAGTTGTTTGGCATTGGCAGATTTATAGGCCGCTTTGATGGCATTTCGGTTAACTACAGGAGCTATCAAGTCCCCTGCCAAGGAATACAACAGGGATTCCGGTGTAGTGAACAGGTGTTTGGCATTAAAAGCCTGATAACCCAAGCCAGCGGTAATGCGGAAAGAGGGGTAAAATTCGGCCTTTGCCACTTTCACATCCAATTTAGCTCGCTCCAGTTCCAATTCAGCCTGTCGGATATCCGGGCGGTTGGCCAACAGTTGGGAAGGGATACCTTCCTGGACCACCTTTGGCCTAAGATCGGTAAAAGCGGCTGAGTTACGCTGAATGGGCTGGGGATAACGTCCCACCAGGAAGTTGATCAGGTTTTCTGCCTCCGTGATTTCCTGTTGGATATAGTAAAGCTGACTTTGGTTTTTGGCCACTTCAGCTTCAAACCGTTTGACGGCCAGCTCAGTGGCTTTGGCAGCTTGTTTTTGGAGTTTTACGATTTCCAGGGCATCTTTTTGGATGTTGATGTTTTGGTTAAGGATATTCAGCTGATTGTCCAAAGCCATCAATTCATAGTAAGAATGGGCAATTTCTGCCACCAACTGGGTCATCATAAAATTTTTCCCTTCTACGGATGCCAGGTAATCGAATACGGCTGATTTTTTGGCATTTCTTAGCTTTTTCCAGACATCCAGTTCCCAGGAAGCATAAGCCCCGATCATATAATCCTGTAAGGGTTCCGGAAATTCCTCTCCAGGCCTGATTTCGTTATTGGCCTCTAGGGCACCACTGCGCGTATATCGGCCGACTTTATCCAGACCGGCCCCTGCCTGGATATCTAGGAAAGGAAGGTATTCTCCTTTGCGCGCCTGGATCTCATTGTTGGCTATATGGATTTCCTGAAGTACCATGTTCAGCTCCTGGTTGTTTTTCAATGCCGTATCAATCAGGGTACTGAGATAAGGATCGGTGAAATAGTCCTTCCAGTTTATTGATGCCGTATTGGAGGTGTCCCGAGAGTCTTTAAAACTCTCAGGAACCGCTGTATTGGCATTTCTTTGTACTGCCGAAGGGGTCTTACATCCTGTAAGGGCTAGGGACAAGCAAATCATGCCGGCGCATATATAAATTAGTCTCTTAATCATTGTAATTGAAATCTTCAGTTAAAGGACTTTCTTCTTCGTCTTTGATCAAATGACGCCCATCTGCCAGCTTGGCAAATATATAGTACAATCCAGGGACTATGATGACTCCGAAGATCGTTCCGAACAGCATTCCCCCAAGCGCAGAAGCACCGATGGTCCGGTTCCCAATAGCCCCTGCACCTGTAGCAATTACCAAAGGAATCAAACCGGCAATAAAGGCGAAGGAAGTCATCAAGATAGGGCGGAAACGTACCTTGGCCCCCTCAATGGCTGCATCCAGAATGGTAAAGCCTTGCTGGCGCTTTTGCACGGCAAATTCCACGATCAATACCGCATTTTTTCCCAAAAGACCGATCAACATGATCAAACCGATTTGGGCGTAGATGTCGTTGTCCAGCCCCATCAACTTAAGCAGCAAGAAGGAGCCAAAGACTCCTACCGGGAGAGAAGTGACTACAGCCATAGGGATTATGAAGCTCTCGTATTGTGCGGCCAAGACGAAGTAAACGAATACCAGCACGACCAAGAAAACGTAAAGCGATTCATTTCCCCTGTTGGATTCGTCATAGGACAATCCCTCCCAAGCGATGTCGTATCCTGTAGGTAAGGTCTGGGCAGCCACTTCACGCACGGCCTGAATGGCATCAGCGGTGGTATACCCTTTAGCAGGAAGTCCCCTGATGGCGGCAGAATTGTACATATTATAACGGGTAACTTCGTTGGGCCCTTGCTTCTTTTTAAGGGTCATGAAGGCAGAATAGGGCACCATCTCACCTTCCTCATTTTTGACATACATGTTCAAAACATCCGATGGGAGCCTACGGAATTTGGGGTCCGACTGGACATAGACCTTGAAGAAACGGCCAAATTTAATGAAGCCCTGTTCATAGGTACTGCCGATCATGATGTTAAGGTTTTCCATGGCTTTACCTATAGAAACTCCCTTCTGCATGGCCAGTTCATTGTCAATTTCCAATTCGTACTGGGGATAATTGGCGGCAAAGAAAGTAAACAGTCCCGTTAGTTCTTTTCGCTTGCCCAGGTCATCCATGAACTGTTTATTGATCTTATCAAACTCCTGGTAGTCTGTTTCGGTAGTTTGATCCAAGAGGCGCAAGGAAAAGCCTCCGGAAGAGCCAAATCCTGGGATGGCCGGTGGTTCGAAGAATTCGACAATGGCACCAAGGCCTTTGGACTCTTCCTCCAATTCCTCCATAATTTCTTTGACCGAATGCTCCCGCTCGGACCAAGGTTTGAGGTTGATCAGACAGGTACCTGCATTGGAACCACGTCCTTCGGTCATGATTTCGTAACCGGCCAAAGAAGATACCGATTCCACTCCATCAATCTCTTCACAGATTTTTTGGAGTCTTTGGGACACTTCGTTGGTTCTTTCCAGGGTAGCTCCCGGAGGCGTCTGTACGATGGCATAAATGGTGCCCTGGTCCTCACTGGGGATAAAGCCTGAAGGCAGCACTTGGTTTTCCAGAAAAATACCTACGCCAAAGGCCAATAAAATCCCAAACGTAAGCCATCTTCTGTTTACAATTCCTTTGAGCAGCCCAACATATTTTCCGGTAAGTTTATCAAAGCCGCTGTTAAAGCTGTCGAAGGCTCTGGTAATGAAGTTGCCCTTCTTTTCATGCCCATGATGGTTTTTCAGGAGCATGGCACAAAGTACCGGTGTAAGCGTCAGGGCAATGACTGCTGAGATGACGATGGAACTGGCCATGGTAATGGAAAACTGCCGGTAAAAGGTCCCCACAGGTCCGGACATGAATGATATCGGCAGGAACACAGAGACCATGACCATGGTAATGGCCACAATAGCCCCTCCGATCTCACCCAAAACTCTTTTTACCGCTTGGTAAGGGGTAAGCTGGGGCATTTCTTCCATTTTGGCATGGACAGCTTCCACGACGACTATGGCATCATCCACGACAATACCGATGGCCAGCACCAGGGCGAAAAGCGTCACCAGGTTTATGGACAGCCCAAAGAGCTGAAGAACAAAAAACGCCCCAATGAGCGATACGGGAACTGCCAAAATAGGAATCAATGTCGACCGCCAGTCTCCCAGGAATACAAAAACCACTAAGGCCACAAGGATAAAGGCGTCTCTAAGGGTATGAATTACCTGTTCGATGGAGGCATCCAGGAATTTGGAAACATCATAACTGATACTGTAATCCATGCCGGGAGGGAATGAAGCCTTCATTTCCTCGACCTTGTTTTTCACTTCCTTAATCACCTCACTGGCATTGCTGCCATAGTTTTGGTTGAGGACGATGGCTGCAGAAGGATGACCATCCAGATTGGAATAGATATCAAAGAACTCACTTCCCAATTCTACTTTTCCGATGTCTTTGAGATGAATGCTTTCTCCTTCTGCATTGGCCCTGATGATTACATTTTCGTATTGCTCGGGTTCGTTGTATCTCCCTTTGTAGGTCAAAACGTATTCAAGGGATTGGGCCTTAATGCCCGAACTTTGTCCCAATCGACCAGGGCGACCTACAATACTTTGTTCCTGCAAGGCTTCCATTACCTCTTCAACGGAGATGTCATAGGCCCGCATCCGGTCGGGATTTAGCCAGACACGCATGGCATATTTTCGACTTCCCAGAATCTGAGCCCTTGCGACCCCTTTGATCCGGTTGATTTCAGGGATCATTTTTACGTCCGCATAATTGTACAGGAATTTTTCATCCAGACTTTTATCTTTTGCATAGAGGTTGACGTACATCAACATGCTAGGTTGGATGGGGGTGATGATGACCCCTTCCCGCTGGACCAGTTCCGGCAAAAGGGGCATGACCTGGTCGACCCTGGTCTTGACCCTGATTACTGCTTGGTTGGGATCTGTGCCAGGTTCGAAGATGACCCTGAGAGTTGCTTCGCCGGCACTGGTGGCATCGGTAGCCATGTACCGCATCCCTTGTACACCATTGATCGAGTTTTCCAAAGTGATCAGGGTGGATTTTACCAGCACGTCGGCGCTGGCTCCGGGATAAGCAATAAATATATTCACCGTGGTGGGTGCAATCTGAGGGAACTGTGATATAGGCAGCTGCTTTATCGACAATGTCCCGATAAATACGATGATGACCGAGATGACAATAGCAAATACAGGCCTATGAATAAATTTCTTAAACATTGCTTTGGATCTTTATTTGGACATTCGGTTATTCCGCATACAGGTCCAACTGGGACAGTACTTTCTGCGGTTCTACGAATTCGTGTTTTATTTTGTCATTTTCCCTGACCAAACGCAGGCCTTCCAATAGGATTTTGTCTGTTTGGTCCAAGCCATCTTGGATGATATAAATGTGGGGAAGTTCGGCGGCGATGGTAATGGCCCTTGAGCGGAGCACATGGTCTTCGTCCAACACAAAGACATAATTTTTGTCCAGCACTTCAAAGGTGGCTTTTTGGGGGATGATCAGGGCATTCTTAAACGGTACTCCCATCAGGATATTACCCGTCTCCCCGTGTCTGAGTAAGCCTTTTGGATTGGGGAAGGTGGCCCTGAAAGGAATATTGCCTGTTTCATGGTTAAAATCCGCCTCAATGGTTTCCACTCTTCCGGTTTGATCAAAGACTTTATTATTGGCCATCAATAAGCTGACACTCATGAGGCTGTCTTTTTTCACATTACTCATGTAATCCAGGTATTCGGCTTCAGGTACATTATAGTACACCCACATTTTGCTATTGTCGGAAAGGTTGGTGAGCAGTTCTCCTTCCTCCAAAAGGCTCCCCAGCCGGACATGGAACCGGTCAATGAAACCGTCAAATGGGGCCCTGATTTCTGTAAACTGGAGATGGACCTCCGCAAGGGCCTGTTCAGCCTTGGCTTTATCGAGTTTTGCTTTGGCCATGGCCAGCTCATTTGGGGCAACCACATTTTTATCCGCCAAGGACTTGGTATTTTGGTATTCAATTTCGGCAAAGTTCGTTTCTGCCTTGGCTTTCTGTAATTCCGCTTCATAGAGGTTGGGCATTATTTGGAACAGCAATTGGCCTTTTTTTACAAACTGCCCTTCATCCACAAAAATATTTTGCAGGTAGCCTCTTTCCTGGGCCCTGAGCTCGATATGGTTGATGGAATGGATTTGACAGACATATTCTTCCGTAATGGTGGTATCCATCCGTACAGGACTGGTGACCTGAAACGTGGTTTCCGCTTCGTGTTTTTCTTCTCCATGGCGTGAACATCCCGCATGCCCGATAAGGGCAAACAGACTCATGAACAAGAGCATTCTCGTTTTCATAGTTTTTAAAATAATATGGTTTTTATTGATTTAGGAATATGCAGAGTAGGTGCACAGAAGTATCCGGATAAGCACAGCAGTCCCCTGGCAATCATAGAGGAACACCATCTTATGCGGAAAAAAAGAGAAATAAAGCCAACTGTTTGGTCGCTTTAGCTCTGGGGAGTTAGTATCATATCCTAAACACCTGAATAATTAGATGCCATCGGTAGGATGAGGTATTGGAAAAGTGCTTACTTAGCTGTAAGCGATTATGGATACTCCTAAAGAAAAAATCGAAAGTAAAGGCATAAAAAATAGCAGTAATTACCTTACTGCTTTCCATATATTTTTTTGAACTACTGATTTCACTTTCCTCTTCTTCAATATCTAAAGCATCTATTTTGATGCCTTTTTCAATATTATTGGAAGGAGATTTGACTATAAATGTCTGATCATGCTGAAAAGCTGCTGCAGCGTCTAGGTCTGCGCCCAATAAGGCGTGTGAGATACTTTCCAAATGCTGGTGGGCGTACAATTGCCCATATCCACTCGAAAAGAGGATACAAAAGGAAAGTATAAGTCTGATCAGCAGTTTTATCATCAGGCACCAAAAGTATGTAAAGTTGATTGTTCTGTCAAGAATAGTGAAGGTAAATATTGTTATTGGTAATTGAATAGCTCTGTTTTTATGTTTTTCGCAATAAATAGACTGATTTTCAGATTAGCGCAAATGCTGTTTCATTGATTTTGGGGGATGTTTGAAGTGAGGGGAAATATGGCAACCCTCAGAACAATAGGTCCTATTAAAAGGGAGTTTAAGATTAAGCGATATTCAACGGGAATTTTTTAGTAACTTGCTTTGGACAAAAGAAACAAAAGAAGTGGATAACGGGACACTCATATATATTATTCTGACGATATTATTTTTCCTTATCAATGCCCTTACCAAAAAGAAAAAAGAAAACGGGCAGGAAGTAGAGGATGTGGAGGATTTGCCTACTGATGAACAAATGAAGAGGGAGCCGACATCTTTTGAGGAGTTGCTCAAAGAAATCCGCCAAGAGCAGCAGCAAAGGGAAGAGGATTTTGAAATGACCGGTCAGCAAGAAGTCCGTCAAAAAGCAGAGGCGGTCAGAGAAGCAGAACAGAGAAGAGAGGAGGAGTTGCGTGAAAGGGAGCAAAGACAACCGGAAATAAAGTATTATGAAGGGACCTATCAGTCAGATCATGAAGCCAAAGGGCAAAAACTGGTTAAGCTGGATGACCAGGTAGATATTGATGCAGAGAAGCAGATTCTTAAAGAGGTGGAAGATGTAGCCATGGAAAGGGGCGGGCAGAACCGTTATCGCCGTTTATTGAAAAATCCGGAAACCTTAAAGGATGCGGTAGTGGTTGCCGAGATTTTGAATCGGAGGCATTTTTAGACTGAAGCTCTTTAGTCTCGATATTTTGCAAAGGTTGTTTTCATAAGCTTTTATAAATAAAGGCATTACTTTCCCTATATAAAGGTTCGAGGAGACTTTTCTAGGAGCTGGTTTATCGAATTGCCGGAGCGGGCTTTGACATAAATTTAGTCTTAGGGTTCAGGTTTATCACATATTCGCTGTAGGTGGAAGGGGAAAGGGGATCTACTTTTTTAAATCGAATGATCTGTAGCCAGGCATCTTCTTTGGTATCGGTCTGGATGAAGTGGTTTTGCAATGCAAAGTCATTGACTTTTGCCAACAGATCAGACTCTTCAGGGTAAGCATGTTGACCATATTTGTAGAGAAAAAGTGTAAAGTGTTCGGGATGATTTTCTTTCACTGTATTTTGAAACTCCTCAAACGAAAGAGCCCTGTTGGGCAAGGACATTTTCCCGAAAATTATTTCCTGACTGTGACAAACAAATTCATGTGATATTAATGGGGTTTTCAGAGAGCTTTTGTTTACATGAGCGATAAATTCTTTTTTGAAGTAGGGGTAGTTTTTAAGGTTTTTCTGATAGTATACCGCGGCAAAAACGGGCAATAGCATGAGGACAATCAATGCGCTGAGTCTGGTGGTTTTCTTAAAGAAAAACAGGGTAGCCGCAAACAGCAAATAATAACTGCCCATTTTCCAGTCCAGTTGCGCAAAAGCAATGATTCCCCCAAAGGCTATCCATAGCGCACAGAAGCTATTCCAAAAAAAGTGGTTTTGCCAACGTGAATTTTCCAATGCTATATTGACAGATAAAAATGGAATGAGGATGATCAGGTGCCGGGGATTTAGGTGGATGGGGTTGTAGTAGCTTATGCTAGTTGTCATCAACCAAAATCCCGCGATAAGGCACAAACTGGAAAGCGAAAAGATCATGGGCAGATCTTTTTTTGTTTTAAATGCCCTGACAATCGAAGGGATTGATAGGACAATCCAAACCCAATAAGCGCGATCGATAAATGTAGCAATGGGAATAAAGGTCAGCCTTTCCAGTAGTCTTTCCCAATCTTTGTCAAAATAACTGTATGCCGATGGATAATGCCCTTCTTGAATATTGATAAATCGGTAAAAGGGATTATCATATTTCCATTCGAAGTAGCCAAGGTATAAAACTGTCATGAAGACGACAACGGTAAAAAAATAGAAGTAGAAGGTTTTGCGATTTTGCTGCCTTACGTCAAACAGGAGGAGTAAGAGGGGAAAAGGGGCCAAATAAACAATTGTCTCTTTGGTGCAGAATCCCACAAAATAAGCCAGGGCCATTAGCAAAGCAGCTTCAATGGGCTGGTTTTGTCTCCTGGAAGCGGCAAAGGGTATGAGAGAAGCCCAAAATACAAGTGAGGAATCAGGGTACAGTTTGGGGAGAAAATGTAACAGGTAGATATTGGTGACAAAGAAAATCGCGAACCAAGCCTTGTAAGATCGGCTGGGTAACATGCTCCATAGAATACAGAGCGCTGCTATATAATAAAACAATGACG
The DNA here is from genome assembly GCF_054777495.1 of Echinicola sediminis. Lineage (NCBI taxonomy): Bacteria > Pseudomonadati > Bacteroidota > Cytophagia > Cytophagales > Cyclobacteriaceae > Echinicola > Echinicola sediminis. The sequence continues at coordinate 16,145 of NZ_BAAHAP010000076.1, forward strand.
AAAGAGAAGCAAGATGGTCATCCAGGCCAAACAGGTAAGTAATCAGTCCCGAAAGCAGGAAAGTCCCCCACCTTAAAGAAAAATGATCTGCCGAAATGTTTTTTTCTCCTTCCCACAGCTTTTGGCCAAGATGCAAGTAACTTACATCATCACTGAAAGTGATCCCATCATAACCCCAATACCAATAACTGCCCAAAAAGAGCAGCCCCAAAATCAGGTAAATATAGTGTTGGTGTAGCCGTAAGGATTCAGACATGAGCAAATAATACAATAATTAAGCGTGTGTCGTATGAATAAAAAAAGAGACAACTTGTGTCGAAAACATGAACCTTTGTTTACTAAAACTTAAATTGCCCTCAGAAATTTAATAGGTCATGGCCAAAACAAAAAGTGTCGAGCAACAAAAAATTCTGAGGGTATTTAAATTAATCAATTTACTCCGTTCCAATGTGGGTAAGCCCGTCTCACGACTGGCCGAAGCATTGGGGACTGATAAGCGGACAATTTACCGTTATTTTAATCTTTTGGAGGATCTGGGCTTTCAGATTCAAAAAGAGTATGCAAAGTTTAAGATAGTAGACCGGATTGATCACCATAAGGAGGCTTTTTACGGAACATTTACCGATGACGAAACCGCTTATTTGGCGAAGCTTATCAGCAAAAGCGGTCAGAAGAACTTATTAAAGGACTCAATTTTGCAAAAGGTGCACCTTCGGTCTGATTTTCAGCAAAGTGTCAGTCAATTGTTTAATGCCCACTTGGGAACATTTGTGGATGAACTGGGGGAAGCCATTAAAAATGGTTTTCAGGTAACCTTACGGGATTATTATTCACTGAGCAGCGATTCGGTGAGTGACCGGCTTATCGAGCCTGTGGCCTTTACCACTAATTTTGAATCGGTTTATGCATTTGAAGTGGCCAGTATGAGCATGAAACTTTTTAAATTGGAGCGGATCGGGGAGGTAAAGGTGAGTGCTAAAAAACACCACTACCAAGAGGTGCATCAAAAACTCGAGCAAGGCCTATTTGGCTATACGGGAAAGGACCAATTTTATGTAAAAGTCAAATTGTCCAAAAAGGCTTATCAACTGCTTATGGAGGAACATCCGGATGCAAAACCTTACACCTATCTCAAAGATAGGGATCAATATTACTTCGAGTCTGAAATTCCAGAATTGCCTGGTATAGGGAGGTTTATTCTCGGTTTGCCGGGAGAGGTGATAGTAGAGGAGGGGGAGGAGTTAAAGGCCTATCTTAGAGAGCAAATAAAAAGGGCCGAAATAATGTTTTCAGCCCTTTAAATATAAAAATGAACTGTGGTGATGTCATTTCAACTGGATCAACCTGATGCTTTGTCCATTGTGTCTAAACAGGCCGGTCACCTCTCCGCTTGTAGCTAGACTGTTTTCCAGATCATCACACAATGAGGCACAATCGATAGGGATTTCTCCCAGTAGACTGTAGCCCGATCCTGCGGAGCCCAGTACCAAATTTGAAGGGTTGAAATCATTGGATTTCAGTGGCATTTCAAAGGTGGTCATGGAGCTTGTCGGGGTTTTAGCTATTTCCGATAAGTAGGTGTACTTTATATAATATTTACCTGTACTTTGATTCAGAGCTTCTTCTTTTCTGATGCGAATGTCGTAAGTACTCCCTAACTCATAATCAAATCCTTCAATGGCATCTATCGGAATGGTGGACCATTCATCAGTTCCCGATTGGTGACTGAATTGCACCCGAAGCCATAACGTTGGATTATCCACTTCATTGTTTTGAATAGTGGGGTAGTGTTCTATCTTAATGATCTCTTCTTTCATTGGGACTTCGTTCATGCAAGAAGAGAGCAATGCTGTGGCCAAAAACAAAAGGAAGAAATTTTGCTTTTTTAAAACGGCTTGTTTGGTGAAAAAACGTTTCATTCTTAAATAAATAGGTTGGTTTAAAATTATGTTTTTTATAGGAAACCGCAGTTGCAATAAAAGTGCCATTAGAATCATCCTGCGGAAATCAGTAAAATTAATTTACCGTTTACCATTATTATCTAACCAAAGGCATAGCGGCTTATTCAACCAGAATGAATATATTCTTATATTTCCTTTTCAATTAATTTAGCTTTTATGAATAGATCGATTTTAGTTACTTTCATTTTATTGATGTTTTCATGGCAAGCAATTGCCCAGAAAATACTGCCTTCGGATTCATCAGCCATTTCCAAGCACCAAATCACCATCAAAGGGAAAAATATCCCCTACACGGCCACAGTGGGAACACAACCTGTCTGGGATGGAAAAGGAAAGGAAGTCGCTTACCTCTTTTATACCTATTATGAACGTTCGGATGTCAATGATAAAAGTAACAGGCCTTTGGTCATATCGTTTAATGGCGGTCCCGGCTCTGCGTCCATTTGGATGCACATTGCCTATACAGGGCCGGTTTTACTGAATATTGATAAGGAAGGGAATCCTGTGCAGCCCTATGGGATCAAGGATAACCCACATTCTATTCTTGATGTGGCGGACATTGTCTATGTGGACCCCGTCAATACCGGATATTCCCGGATCACCGACAAGGAGGCCGACCGTTCGATGTTTTTCGGCGTAAATGCTGATATCAATTACCTGGCCGATTGGGTCAGGACTTTTGTTAACCGGCAAAATAGGTGGGCTTCCCCCAAGTACCTTATAGGAGAAAGTTACGGGACTACCAGGGTTTCAGGTTTGGTCAATAGGCTTCAAAGTAACCAATGGATGTATTTCAACGGCGTAGTGCTGGTTTCCCCGACTGATTTGGGGATAGAACGGAGTGGTCCGGTAGCTGCAGCAAATTATTTGCCTTACTATACTGCCACGGCTTGGTACCATGGAGTGCTTGAGCCCAGCCTGCAGGAAAAAGACCTGGAAGAGATTTTGCCTGAAGTGGAAGCATTCACCATTGATGAGCTGGTTCCGGCCATGGTAAAGGGAGGCTTTTTAGAGGAGAATAGGAAATTGGATCTGGCAAATAAGATGGCACGCTATTCTGGTCTCTCTAAAGAGGTTATCCTTGAACATAACCTGGCAGTACCCACCCGTTTTTTCTGGAAGGAACTGCTGAGGGACCAGGGCTTGACCGTGGGGCGCTTGGATAGCAGGTACAAAGGGGTGGATAGACAGGATGCAGGCAGCCATTATGATCACGATCCGGCACTTACGGCTTGGAACCATGCTTTTGCTCCGGCCTTCAATCATTATATGATCAATGAGCTTGATTTCAAAACGGACTTGAACTACTATCTTTTTGGTCCCGTACATCCTTGGGATAGAAGCGGTGACAGGACGGGCGAGAACTTAAGGGCTGCGGTAGCACAAAATCCCTATCTGAACGTGATGATACAATCAGGCTACTATGATGGAGGTACCGACTATTTTAATGCAAAATACTCCATGTGGCAGCTGGATCCCAGTGGAAAACTCAAGGATAGATTGGAGTGGAAAGGATATAGAAGTGGTCATATGATGTATTTGAGAACGGAAGATCTGGAATCAGCCAATGAGGATATCAGAGAGTTTATCAAAAAATCAATGCCAAAAGCTGGTACAGCTGCGAAGTATTAACAAAAGACCGGGAATCACCCGGTCTTTTCCATATAGGTTGATGCAAATTCCTGTACATTGGTAATAGGCTGAGGGAAGCCCATCAAATTACCTAGACTACGGTAAATTTCGGCTTTTTTCTTTCCTGCTTTTCTTAGTCCATGGATCGAGGTAGCACCTTCGGATTTGGACAGTTTTTTATTCTCTGCATACATCACAAGTTTATGATGGATAAAAGCACTTTGCTGAAAATTGTTTTGAGGAAGAAGTGAGGCAAGGTAGAGCTGGGCCAGACTGGAGTCCCACAAATCCTGTCCTCTGACTATTAGGTCTACGCCAAAATGAATGTCATCGATTACTGAAGCTAGCTGATAGGAAGGCTTACCATCTTTTTTTCTTACCACAAAGTTTTTCATGGGCAGGGGTAAATTCACCTTTATCAATTTTCCGTTGGCTTGTTTCAGCAAAATGATAGTATCATCGGTATGAAGTCGCCAATTGGTAGCTGTTTTGTGTATGGATAAACTTTTTTCTAAACAAGTGCCGGGGTATTCTCCAGCAGTGCTGCGCACATGAATTTGTTTTCTGGAGCATTCACAGACAAAAAAGTGCTGCTGTTTGACCAGATGATCCAGGGCGTTATTGTACAAAGGTAACCGGTGAACTTGGGAATAATTTTTCTTGAAATCCTCCAAGGTCCTTGGCCCTATGTCCCACGGGATTTCAAGGAAATTTAGGGTGTCGAAAATGTCCTGCAGGTAATTATCCCTGATCCTGTTTTGGTCCAGGTCATCTATTCGAAGGAGGGTTTTGGCTCCGTGTTTTTGTGCTGCTGCATAGGTAATGGCAAAAGACAGGGCGTTGCCCAGGTGTAAATAGCCACTGGGCGTGGGTGCGAATCGGGTCAGGTGATAGCTTGTGTTACTCATAATCTTGGGAGCCTCTCTACCGGCCAAATTAATTAAAGTATGGCTAAATTCTATTATCTGTGATTACCGTTCTGTTTTTCTCAGTGTTTTGTGGGGTTATTTGCAATTGTGTTCCTTTAAGATAATGGTTTGCCGGTATTAAAGCGCACAATCAAACGCTACTGAATGTGGAATCCCATAGAACCCCGAAGCGCTGAAATTTTTAGCTAAAGTCTACTTTATCCCAAATATGTTCCCCTAATTTGCGTTAAAATTGATGCTTGCAAAACGGTCAATAGATATTGGTTTATCATGCTCTGGCATCTTTTTTGGTTCTGATTTAATAATCAATCTTTTATGAAAATGTTGAAACGTGTAATTCTATTATTGGTAGCAGGAATGATCCTGTACGGTTGTGCCACCGTTCCATTGAGCGGTAGAAAACAATTGAGTTTGGTGGGCAATTCGGAAGTGCTGCCAATGTCTTTCCAACAATATAAAGAAGTAAAAAGTGAAAGTAAATTGGTAACCAATACTGCCGATGGTCAAAGCGTGGTAAAGGTAGGTCACCGGATAGCAGATGCGGTTGAGTCCTATCTTACTGAAAATGGCTACGGGGATATTTTGGATGGCTTTGCCTGGGAATTTCACTTGATCCAAGATGATCAGGTCAATGCCTGGTGTATGCCGGGAGGAAAAGTAGCCTTTTATACCGGGATTATGCCGGTTTGTCAGGATGATACTGGGATTGCCGTGGTAATGGGACACGAAGTAGCCCACGCCATAGCCAGTCACGCTAGAGAAAGAATGTCCCAGGGATTGGTAGCCAATGGCCTTTTAGGAGGATTGCAGGCAGCAATGGGCGAAGATCCAACGCTGACCCAGGCGATTTTCATGCAAGCTGTAGGAATAGGAAGCCAGGTGGGTATGCTCAAGTTCTCCAGAGATCAGGAGCTTGAGGCCGACCAATTGGGTTTGATATTTATGGCGATTGCAGGGTATGATCCAAGAGAAGCTCCAAGGTTCTGGGAGAGAATGGAAGCCAAGTCCGGAGGGGCAGCACCGCCGGAGTTTCTATCCACCCACCCAGGTCCAGGAAGAAGAATTGATGAGCTGAATAAGCAAATGGCCGAGGCCTTGAAATACTATAAAAAATAATTTAGCTAGCTTTTCAACAGAAACGGGCTGTAATTCTTAATTGAATTGCAGCCCGTTTTTTTATATAAGATTGAAAAACATGATAAAAGTCATGTTCTTTGATTTTTTTTCTCATGATTTTCCTGCCGAATGGGACTTAATTTTGTTTAAAGTAAAAAGTAAAAATGGTCAAGTCCATCATAATCGGCTAAAACATGAAATCCATTACTATTAATATATTCCTGTGCTTTATGCTGCTTGTAGGTTGGCAAGTCCATGCTCAAGAAGATTTTATCCTATCGGACATTCAAAATTTTAAAGTTTCGGGGACTTCTACCCTACATGATTGGGATATGATCGCTAAGGAAGGTGTTAAGGGTGCTATGAAAGCTTCTTTGAACGGCTCTACGATCAAAGAAATTTCGGAATTGAAGATCACTTTACCTGTCCAAGCCTTGAAAAGTGGTAAATCGGCAATGGACAAGAAGGCCTATGAAGCTTTGGACAGTAAATTAAATCCTAATTTTTATTATGTGTTGACCAATGTGGAAGAGATTTCTGTGGGGGAAATAAAGGCAAAAGGTAAATTAACCATAGCAGGATATTCCAAGGAAGTCTATATGAAGGTAGGATATAAAGTGGTCAATGGAACGGTCACATTTACTGGGGAACATCCTGTTACTTTCGATGAATTTACACTAGAACCACCCTCAGCAGTGTTCAATACCATCAAAACTGGAAATGAATTAAAAATTGCATTTAAAGTTCAGTTTAAATCCATTCGGTAAGAAAAGTTTAACTAATGAAATCATGAAAACTATACAAAGAAGAAATATCAGTGGCATAATCCTTTTGGCTTTTTTGTTCACCTTGTATGCTCCGGTATGGGCCCAGAGAGACTTGATGTACTTCCGTCCGGACAATAGGAATGGGCTTAATATTTTCGAAACTTCTAAAGACACTGAATATGTTTTTGATGCATTGCATGTAAAAGTGGGTGGTGACTTTGCCTTTCAGTTCCAAGGGATAAATCAGGAAAATAGCTTGAATAATCTCCTTGAATTGGGCTCTAATCTCAACCTCCCTACGGCTAACCTCAACCTGGATGTTCAGTTGGAGGATGGGGTAAGAATGCACTTAAGAACTTATTTGTCTTCCCAGCATCACAGGGAGGCGTGGGTAAAAGGCGGGTATTTGCAGTTGGATAAGTTGAATTTTGTATCTGAGGGATTTTTGGATGAGCTGATGCAATATGCTACGATCAAAGTGGGTATGGATGAAATTAATTACGGTGACGCCCACTTTCGAAGAACAGATAACGCCCGGGCCATCTTCAATCCCTTTGTTGGAAATTATATAATGGACGCTTTTTCTACAGAAGCTTTTGGAGAGATTTTCCTACAAAAAAAGGGCATGATAGCCTTATTGGCGGTATCGAATGGAAAACTGAATCAGTCAGTTGTTGTAAATGATCAGACTGATAATAAATTATCTTTCTATGGGAAGCTAGGGTATGACAATTATTTATCAGAGGATTTACGGATTAGACTTACCGGTTCATGGTATATCAACAAAGGAACTTCCACAGGATTCTATTTATATGGTGGAGACCGTGCAGGTTCCAGGTATTACAATGTAATGCATACTACAGAAGAGGGGTCCGATTTCGAAGGACGTTATAATCCGCGTTTTCGGGAAATGATAGCTATTCAGGTGAACCCGTTTTTAAAATTCAAGGGATTAGAGTTCTTTGGAATCTATGAGGTGGTATCGAATAGTGAGGAGCAAGGAAATGGAGAATTTACTCAAGTTGCTGCTGAATTGATCTATAGATTTGGCGCTGAAGAACAACTTTATTTGGGTGGCCGATACAATCAAGTAAGCGGAGAACAAAATGAGGGGAATGAAGAAATCACCATAGATCGCCTCAATATCGGCGGAGGATGGTTTCTGACAAAAAATATTGTTACAAAAATTGAATATGTTAACCAGAGCTATAATGGATTCGCTTCGGAAAGTAGATATAATGGAGGTAGATTCAACGGTGTAAATATTGAAGCTGCTATAAGCTTTTAAAAAGTCTTCCTAATAACATAAATCGAGGCTGATTTACTGTTAAGTCACACCGTCGCCGTGAGGATATGGCACGGTGTGATTTCTGCTGCGGGTATTTTAATTGACTCGACAGCCATTTGTTTTTATAAAAAAGAAGGCTACACCATCCCAGCGGATGGTAACGATGCAGAGGAGCAGGGTTTCAAATTATATCCTATACATTTTGAAAAGGTTAGATTTTCTTAAAGGCAAGGGAGATTTAAAACAGCCGTTTCCCGTGTTTTATTGAGCTTGGATCCTTTAAAAATTATGAGGGAAAATTGTCATGGTAAGCTTAATGATTTTATTTAGATTGTGTTTTCCTCTTTGGGATACGATGGAGCCAAAGGTAACCATGTGGGAAATCCTGAAGGGCAGTGAGTTGACAATTCGAGGAACCACCAATATAAGTAATTTTCATTGTGACACGGGGATCTATTTGAGTGAAGACAAAATATATAAAACCGTTTTGCCTAATGGTAAGGTAAGCTGGAGTGGGATCATTCGTGTGAGCGCAGGTGATTTTGATTGCGCAAATAAAATCATGACGAAGGATTTTCAGCAAGTTATTTTAGTAGATCGATACCCATTTGTTATTATGACATTCATCGATATGTATGAAGGTGATAAAATGGATTCGATCTTGACAGGACGGGCAATGGTGACACTTGCTGGAAGATCAAAAAGAATCGTTCTAACCTGTAGAATGGAAAAAGTGAAAGACGGGGTAATTGTGTTGACAGGAAGCCATATTTTTTTGTTTTCTGATTTTGCTTTAGATCCACCTAAGAAATTTTTTGGAGCTGTAAAAGTGAACAATGAAGTTACCGTGGACTTTAAAATATTATTGAAATCACAAAAATCAATCTCTATCCCGATTAGATGACCATGACAAAAGTCATGTTTTTTCGTAGATTTATGTTTTAGTTTTGTACCGTTACTAAACTTTTATGTGACAATGACTGAAAAGAATACTCCGTGTGAATTGTGTCTAAGTAGGAAGTTTTCCATGTTCTCCGGTCTGTCGGAGGAGCATTTGTGCAATCTTTCGGACAATAAAAACCTGATTTCCCATAAGAAAGGCCAAATGCTTTTTTATGAAGGGACCAAACCATTGGGGGTGTTTTGTGTCAGTAACGGCATTGTGAAAGTGTTTAAAACTGCCTCCAATGGAAAAGAGCAGATTATCAGGCTTGCTCAAAAAGGAGACTTTTTGGGGTATACCTCCCTTTTGGGAGAGGAAACCTATTCCAATTCTGCTATGATCGTGGAGGATGCCAAAATCTGCTTCATTCCCAAAGAGACTTTTTTGAACATCCTGACTGAGGATAATAACTTTCATCGAAGGTTGACCAAGTCCGTATGTCAGTCCCTGGGCCTTATGGAAAACCAATTGACAGATGCCACACAGAAAACCATTAGAGAGCGTTTGGCCTTTACCTTGATCAAGTTGTCGGACTCTTACGGTGTGGATGGCGATGACAGTAGTAAAATTGATTTGATACCTTAGCCTGATGCAGATCATTGGACTGATAGGTTCATTTGCTGCCCC
>NZ_BAAHAP010000077.1:0-25046 GCF_054777495.1 Echinicola sediminis
CCGTAGCATCATAAAAAAATGATATAATTATAGTATTTCACGATATTATGACAGTTTAAACCTATATCATGACAATTTTTCAATTATTCACAACTGAAATCATGTCAGGTTTAGAATGGTTTTGATTTACTGCCCTGACCGATCGGGTACTACAGTAATCGACATAATCTATCCTTGAACCGAATTAACGAATTTTTATCTGAGTCTTTGATGGATGATGAATAAAAAAAGGGCCTTACAGCCCTCCATTATCTGCAAAAGAATAGTACCCTTCAGCGGTGATGATTAAATGGTCAAGTACAGGAAGCTCCAATAACTTTCCTGCTTTTACCATCCTTTCAGTTAACCGCTTATCCTGTTCACTTGGCTTCATGGTTCCGGAAGGATGATTGTGGGCAAGGATCATGGCTGAGGCAGAAGCTTTCATGGCAGCTCCAAAGATCACCTTAAGATCCACAACTGTGCCTGATATACCACCTGAGAAAGCATTAATGATTCCCAATACCCGGTTAGCTCTGTTGAGCAGAATCACCTTGAACTCTTCTATAAACTCCAATTGCGATTCATCCCAATTCGCCCTTAAAATCCTGCTTGCGGTCAAGGACGACACAATTTGAGGTTTCTCAGAAACTTTTGAATTCGGTCGATAGCTCAGGACGATTTCTGCTACCTGGTTGGAAACGATGTCTTTGCTGTTGGTATCCATAACATTTCATGTTTAAGGTTAGAAATTAATTATGGTACCCTCCCAGCTTAAGGGCAATCAAGGCCAAGTGGCAACGGAATAAATGAGGGAATAGCGGGGAGCCCTGTGTTTATGCCGTAAGCTCTTGGCCGCTTCAGCAGCCCGAAAGCTAACTTTGTAGCTGATTAATGAATAATGCTTAAACAATATAAATTGTACGCTTTGCGATGATTAATTGGTATTACTATAGAGTATCTAAATCCCGTTGTTAGGTTGATATTAAAAATAAAAAACCTCATTAAAGTTTAATAAGATCATCCTTCAATTTGGGGATGTGCCGATTTATAATTGCCCATACAATAGTGTTGTCAATACTATCATACGCATGAATCAATCTGTTTCTAAATCCAACCATTTGATGATCATGCTCCAATCGGACTCTTTGTTTTCTTAGTTGGTTAATAGCTTCACCAATAACGGATAATTGACGCTATACTGCACTTTGGGTTTTCAAATCACCTTCATAATCATAAAAACTATCTATCCCTACCATGAATTGATCGATCTTATCAATTGCCAAGGAAATATCAGACAAATACTTTTTCGCCTGTTCGGTCATAAATCAACTGCTTCGATTGTTCTATTGATTTTCTCAAGACTGGGTTTTTTATGGATTGGTCAGTAAGCAGGTCAACTTTTCGATCAAAAAATTCCTCCAATGTATCCCATAAGGAAAGAAGGAGCTCCCCTTTTTCCAAAGGGTCAGAAGTACTTATTTCCACCAGAAAATCAATATCACTTGTTTTCTCATTGAACCTGTCTGATATAGCTGAGCCAAAAGCATAAAGATATTCAACCTTATGCTTTTTACATATGGATTTGAATTGCTCAATGTGTCCAGCTATTTGTACTTCCATCCGCATAAATAAAAAATAAGGATTTTATTAATTAAACGAGGGAATTGAAGGTTCGTTTACCTAAGGTCAGTTCCCGTTGACTTAGATGATTTTTGTAGGCTCATTATCAATGTAAGCAGGTTATATGTATTGGAGAGGGTAAAACCACGTGTTTATGCCGTAAGCTCTTGGCCGCTTCAGCAGCCCGAAAGCTAACCTTGTAGCTGATTAATAAATTAAGTTTATCCCAATCCCTAAATTAATCATCCTTACCATAGAATATTTTACCCACCCTACTAATATGATCCAAAAGTTCAGGGTTATCAATATGCTTTTTGATTGACAGATCTATCTTATTGGGCAACAACAAATCATCCAATTTGTTTTCAATATCGAAAAGATCAGTCAATTCGAGCCCCTCCTCTTCAACCGTTAAATCTATGTCAGATCCAGGTCGGAAATTTCCTTTTGCACGAGAGCCATACAGGATAACCTTCTTAATTTTTGGATAAGCTGCAAAGCTCTTATTGATCGCTTCAATATCCGCTTCTAAAAGTCCGAATCTCATCCCTCAAAAATATCTTTCTGGCTCCCTCCTCGTTTTCTTTCCATAATTTTTCTGAATGCAATAAACTCAGGGTAATATTCATCTAAAATCTTGGAAAATATTTCCTGTGCTGTCTCTTCATTATAAGTATGCAACGTCTTATTACGACTTTGTATCATGTCCATCCAGATTTTTCCTTCACTGATCAGACCGGTACTAAAAGCTTCCCTTGTTGCATCTTTGGAACCGTATATTTCACTAATTCCCCTCTCTTTGAAAAAATCCTTCATGACATTCCATGCCAATTCATGGGTATATTCAAAACGTTGTATTAATCCTTCCTTAATTATATCTTCTCCCTGTTCAAAAAGCGCCTCATCATATTCACCATCCTGATAAAAGTTATCCTTAACATAATTTACCGCCTGCTCCAATTTATGAAGGGCTCTTTGATAATTGGCAAACCTCTGTTCCCATCGTATATCTTTTGACATAATTAAACAAAATTTCTAAATTTCAACTAAACTAAAATTAGGACCTTTTTTTAATCAAAAAAACTATTGGATGGATGCGTTATCCCCGAATCATTATAAAAATTAAAGCAGGTACTTAATTTTACCGTACCTGCTCTTCTGTTTGGGATTCAAACAATTTTTAAATCTTCGCCCCTTTCCCCTTCTTGGGTTCTTTAGGGACATTCTTCATCCCAGGGGCCTGTTGCTTTTTTGCCTCTTCTCCCTGCTTTACCTCCTTTCCGACCTCCAGATCCTTGGTCTTCACCGTTTTCATCTCCGCATCCAACACATTGACCGATTTATACTTGGGGTTGGCCGATACATACATGATCTCCTCCTTTCCGCCCTTCTCCATGGTCACCGGATAGAGGTTTCCCTTTTCGAAGGCCTTTATCATCCACTCGGACTTGGTTGGATCCTGCAGTTCCTTGATGGGCAGTTTGGAAAGTGCCTCCTTGGAATCATATCCATAGTTCTCATGATAGGAATCGATCTTAAAGTTGTTGTTCTTGTCCTTTTCGGTAAAGTCAAGTTGCATCCAGGCCCGGTAAGGTTCATTTTCCGCATTCAGCATCCCCTTTTTTACGGCCCTGCCCTCCAACAGGTTGAAGGCCTCTTTGGCCGTTACCGACTGGTTGTTGTAGAAGGTATGTTCCTTGGGGGCGATGTCGGGGTTGGCATTGTGCAGCACCGCATCGTATTTGTTAAGGAAATACCGCTCGCTGGTATTGGACTTTCTGAAATGGAGGTCGAAGTCCATCTTCTTGCCGTCGATTTCCATATGGTGTTTGAGCTGAAAAGCTTCGCCCCCGACCTTGATCTGTTTCTCCAAAGACCCGTTTAAGTCGGTGTCAAAACCGGTATATTTTAGCTTTTCCTTGAGGTAATCCAAATTTTCCTGATCCATGATCTATTGGTTTTTAGGTTGAACATTGGTTAAATTCCTTACGTTGAGAATATCCCTGGACCTTACCGAAAGCTCCAGGTCCCGGTCCCCGTTTTCTTCTTTCAGGTAGATTTTGAAGTGTTTTTTATCCGATAGGGTAAATCGTGAAAAAGCCAGCACCAGGGTGTTTTCATCCTTTCCTTCCACACCTCTGGCCCACTCCCATTCTTCCAGGGCCGGTTCCATGAACTGCTCCCGCAAAGAAGTGTTTTTGGCCTGCTTTCTATCGGTGACCGCAAATGAAAGCGCTTTTGGGACATAGGCCAATCTGGACCGGTTGCGCAGCGACAGCTTAAAAAAGAGCAGCCCTGAATGTTGGTAGATTCCCTCCAACCTGAATTTCAAGCTGTATTTCCCTTTTTTCCTGTTCATAAAAGATGGGCTTTCGAAAACCTTCCTGCCCAGCTCGCGAAGCATTTCTTCGTTTACCGGGAAATCTTCCAACACCATGTTCCTTTGGACAGACAAACTGGAAATGGCGATGGAGCTTCTTTGAAGGCTTTCCCCGTAGCTTAACCGGAAATGGTAAAGCCTGGCATCGGCGGTCACCACATGCAGGTTGGTGGGGATAAAATCCCTCTGGCCCGCCTTGAGCAATAAGAGGTTGGGAGCCTTCTCTTCCACTTTGGCCAAAATACGCTGATGTCCCCGGTCCACACTCAGCACCTTTGCCGGAAATACCAGTGCGGTGGTATGGTCCCAGCCAACGGTCACCTGATAAGCAGGGAGAAAAGTCCCCGTCTGTACCGGCTGTATTTTAAGCCCCTGTTGGGCATTCAAATGGAGTGCTACAAAAAGGGCCAAAAAGAGCAAAAGATTTGTTTTTTTCATGGTATCATCGTTTTTGGTTCATTAGTAAAATAGGATGGCCTGCTTTCAGCGTTACCTTCACGGCCTTGTTCTTCTTTCTGAAGAGTCCCTTTGCGGCCGACATCCCTGCTGAGGCCATCTGCGTTTCCAGCGTCAGCCCGGAGCTTATGGTCGGCATCCCGCTGACAAGGGCATCTCCTGTCCCCTGTTGGATCTCTCTGCCAAGGCTACTGCTGATAGGGATGCCCTGCATCCCGTCCTCATCATAGGCCTCTAGTTCCACTGGCAGTATCTTGTTTCCTGCACGCATGGATGTGATTTGCAGGTCCAGGCGGTTGCCCTGAAGGTTGGCCTGTCCGTAGACCAGGCTGCCCGAGGGGAAGCGTATCCCGTTTACCCGCACCTCTTCAAGTAACCTTATTTTCATCCTTCCACCGCCCTCCAGGACCGTGTTTTCTGCCAGTTCGGCGGCTATTGCCATTTCTACCGGGCTTTCCAAAGGCTCCTCATCCTCAAGGCCATAAAAACCGTTTTTCGCTTTAGTGATGTCTTTGGTTCCCCAGCTGGCCCGAGGTGCGGTCCCGGCAATGGAACCGGACGTCACCGTATAACGGGGCTTTGCCAGCTCTTTTTCCCTGATGCGGTCCCTGATCCTTTCAGGGTGCTGCACATCCAGGATTTTGTCCAGCATGCCTTCCAGTTGTTCCAGTTCCGGGTCAGGACCTGACGGCTGCATCTTTTCCATCATGGACTCCAGCATGGCCACATCCGCTGAAAGCCCGTCCCCTGAAGGGTTGACCCGGGGTTGAAAAGGCTCTGGACACTCGTTGGCCGCTATTTTGGGAGGATCGGATAGCTGTTTTTCCAGAGCGCCCAGTTTTTCCATCAGCTCACTTTCCCTGGCCTCCAGGGGATCTTCCAAGAGTTCAGGCTGTATTGTGGTGAAGTCCATTCCGGTTTCTTCCAGCTCGGATTGCCGGTACGGGTCCATCCTGATCAGTTCCTTCCGGCGTTTTTCCTCCCTGGCCTCCAATTGGTAGAGTTCCATTTTGCTCTGTACCTTCTGCTCGAGTTGCGGCTCGGGCAACAGGGTATTGATCCCGGACGGCCGGATTTCGTCTTTGCTTCCCATGGTCTGCGTGGCCCATGAAAAGGCCAATATTACAGGGAGTACCAACAGGGGAAGCACCAACAAAACGATGCGCTGTTTAGTGTTGATTGTTTTCATGATCTTTGGGTTTGGTTTGGTTAACAGTAGAATCCATCAGTACGGCAGGCTCTTCATTCATAGGCTCCGGCGACATTGCCGTGGTCTGGAGTTGCCCCGCCGTCTGTAGGATAATGAGGGTGCCCCAAGCGGCAAGCACTAGGGCATACAGTATGATCCGTTGTTTTGGTTTTAGCCTGCGGTCCCATCTGGAGAGGCAACGGGCCATCCTTAATGCCATCTTATTGATGCGGGCCAAAAGCCCGGACAATGGTTGGGGCCGTGCAGGTATCCTGATTAGTGTTTTCATCTTTTCTCGATTTTGATATCGCTGTTTTCAATGGTTTCCCACTTTTCAATCAAAAAGCCGTGCGGGTTATGGACCGATCTTGCCACCTCACGAAGTGCCCCTGCCGTTACCAACCTGCGGGTCAACCGGGAAGTAGGGCGCGTCAACACCTGCCTGCCGAAAAACCGGAAGCGGAAAGGACGGCTTTCCATGTCAAGGGCCATGCTGTCCATCACGATCTCCTGGCTGATATTCCCTGTCACCAGCCCCGTATAGAATCCCTGCTCCCGCAATACCTCATAGGCGGCCCTGACAGAACCGTCCCCCAGGTACAGTGCGCTGTTGAGCTGGCCTTCTATCTGTCCCTCATCAGGGGAAAGCTCAAAGAAATGGCGGTGAAAACGCCACACATGCTCCTTGGCCTCAACCTTCAGGTTTGTCTTCCGGTCAGAAGCCATGGCCTCCAGTACTTTGCCGTCCAGCAGGATATAGATCCTTTCGCTGGCCTGCTGCTGGAACCTGTAGGACAGGAACACCGCCCCCAGGGCCAGCACTATGGCCCCGACGGAAAGCAACAGGCTGAAGCGTTTGACGTGCTGGAAGGCAGATTCAATATTGGTCAGATAGTCGAACATATCAGAGAATGGTTTTGGCTGCAGCGGAGGGGACAGCGGTCGCCGCACTGCTGGTTTTGTGCAGAAGTGTGTCCCTTCCTGCAGCATAGACAATGTAATTGGCCACGGATGGCACGGTGAAATAACCGATGATGGCAATGACCAAAAAGATCAGGTAGGCCGTATCGGTGGAGGAAAAGAAGGTCTTCCCGGCATTTTCCACCTGTTCAATATCGATTTTGATCATGTTCTCCTGGACTGTCCCGATGATGGCCCCGAAGATATTGGCCACGGGCAGCCACAGGTATACATTGATGTAGCGGGCTATCCAGGAGGTCAGCGTATGGTGGAAACCGTCAAACACCGAAAGCCCGAACACGATGGGCCCCAGGATGGACAGGACGATCAGGTAAAATATGCGGATGGTATTGATGCAGAGGGCCGCTGCCTGGTAAAGGATTTCCAGCACCTCGCTCATCCATTTCTTGATCGAATTGGAGAAGTTAAAGGAGGCCTTTTCCATGGCAAACCGGATGTCATTGCCCAGTCCTTCCCAAAAACCCTCTTCCACACCTTCCGGATGGGTATATTCATACCAGCTTTCCCGGTCACCGCTGCCGCTTTCCCCCACGTACATTTCCCAGTATTCCGTGGATTCGATGGCCCGCTGCTTTTCTGCCAGCAGGCGCTCTATGGCCGCATCCGAACCTTTGACCATTCGGTTGGTTTCATTGACCAAAGGACTGAGCACCCCGTTGAGCAGGCCCAGTACCCCTGAATACATCAGGATGGCCATGCCCAGGGCAAAGGGCCGCAGCAGGGGATAGAAATCGACCGCCTCGGCCCTGGCGATATGGCCCCACACCCTGCTGCCGATATAAAAGATGGCTGCGAAGCCTGCTATGGCCCTTCCTGCCGCCACCAGATCGGCCGCCATGGGCACCATGTCCCGGTAAACGTCATCCAGCACCCTGTGCAGTCCGTCGGTCTCCCCGCTGGGACCCTGGGCAAATGCCCAACCCGTCATGGAAAACAAAAAGACCAGTAATATTCCCTTTTTCATGGCTGAAGGGCTTTGGCAGTTTTCACTTCTGCGGATGCCCTTTTCCTTTGCAGGTTCAGTATGGCCGCTTCGTTGTTAAAGATCCGGACAAACACATAGCGGTCCTTTATCTCATCGAAGATCCGGTCAATGGCCGCCATCCTTTCCTCATCGGACATCTGGAGCTTTCCGCCTGTAACGACCAAGAGCAGTTCTTCCATGTTCCGGGCACTCATGTCCAAGAGGTTCCTGTAAACCAGCGCCATGTATTCCAGCTCCTCCCGGTTGAAGCGGCCACGGCTTATAAACTGCCGGTTGGCCCTTCGGTATTCCTCCAGGATCACCTTCTGGTAATGGATGATATACCCCACCTTGTGGTACCGTTTCACCACGGGGCTGACTTCCGAGAGCCCGTCGATAAACAGTTTGTGCAGCGAATAATTCCCCGAGGCAATGTCCCGGACGGCATTGTAGCCTTTGCTGAGCGTTTTATATCCCCTGTACATATCGTCCAGGATCTGTTTGAACTGGCTGAGCTTTTCCACATTGAGCAGCAGCTGGGCCGATTCTCCCACCTGTGCGCTGGCCAACTGCGGCCCAACGGCCATTAAGGCCATCACCAGTAATCTGGGAATGATGTTATTCATGGTGTTTTCAGGTTATATAGTGAATGGATGACGGCATGGTCCTGTGCCTCCCAGGCACGCTGGCGGAGCAGCCTGTAGTTTTCCCGGTTGAAGGCCTGTACAAAACTGTTCAACTCCTGCAGTCTTGCATAGGCATCATCGATGATGGCCAGTCTTTCCGCGTCGGACAGTTCCAGCCCCGGTTCCAGGGCAACGGCCATCAGCTCATCGAGCAGGTCTGATGCGGTGGAAAGCGCCTTTTCAAAGACCTTGTCCAGGTACTGCCGCTCATTTGCCCTGATCCTTCCATGGGCGATGAACAGTTGGCGGGAAGTCCCGATGGTCCTGACAAGCCTTGACTGTAGGTCAATAAAACGCGGAACCGTTTCATATTTGCTGACCCCGGGGCTGATCCTTTCCAGTCCCTGGAAAAAACCTTCATGCAGGCCGAACTCCCCTTCCCTTACCTGCTGTACCGCATTCCATCCCCACCGCAGCGTTTCATAGCCTTTCTTTGCATGGCCGATGTACAGCTGAAGGCCCACTACCTGTTTGGCCAGGTATTCCTTGGCTGTTTTCTTTTGTCTGAACCATTCCTTGAAGGTTTGGCCATGACCATAATGCATGGCCATTAGCAACAGAAGCAACAGGCTAATCCTTTTCATGGAGAATATCCTTTAAAGTATTTACCTCGCCCTTGGCATAGGAGCGCTGTTTGTTGATCAATAGGTTCCGCTCGTTGAAGCGCATCAGGTCATGGAGATTGCGCTTCACCTTCTTTTCCACCCTGTCAATGATTTCAAGCCTCTCCCCGTCACTCATTTGTAAATTGAAGGCATTGATGACTTCCATCACCTGTTCAAGGTTGCGTACCGAATGGTCAAGGATGCCCAGATAGACCTGTTCCATCCACCTGAGTTCCCTGGGACTGAAATTCCCGCTGGTCACAATAATGCTCCAGGCCCTTTGGTATTCGGATACCAGGCGTCCCTGAATGTGGGCTATGTCCCTGACCTTTTGGTATTGGGTCAGGACGCTTTTGACCTTCCACAGCCCTTCATAATACTCTCCGTACAGTTGCTTTTGCCGTTCTCCCCATTCGGCTATTTCTTCAAGCTTCAGCTTGTTGAGGGAATTTTCGAGTACCTTCTGGGCATTCTGTAGCCAGATGGTGTTGTTCTGCAGGCGCTGGATTTTCAGGTCAATGGCCACGATGACCTTTTTCACTCCCTTCCGGATGGCTTCAAGGACATAGGCCGGTACCGCCGCATCCGTGCGGGGCATTTGGGGAGCCCCAAAACACAGCAGTCCGGCCAGCAGTCCTATTTTGATGTTCCTGGACATGCTCATGAGCTGCCCCCTTTCATTTCCCCTGCCACCGCAATGATTCCCTTTTCGAGGTTTCCGCCAAAAGCCTTGGCCTTATCGGCCACCCTCATCCTTTCGTTCTGTTCAGTGGTATAGCACAGGTATTCCTCCGGGGAGACCTCCGTACGGTACACCTTGCTTACCGGCCCAAGGCCGATAAAAACTTCCTTGTACTTCCTCCCTGTTTCATTGGCCTTGTTGATGGACATGATCTGCATGGTCTCCTTTTCAGTAAGGCCCAGCAGTTCCCGGATACCGTCGAACTTGTTGCGGTATTTGGACTGGTCCAGCAGGATCTTACAGTCCGAATTGTTGATGATGGCCTGTTTGATGACCGGGCTGGATATGATGTCCTCTACCTCCTGGGTGACCACCACGGCCTCCCCAAAGAACTTCCTTACCGTCTTGAAGAGATATTTTATATACTCGGCCATTCCCTCTTTGGCAATGGCCTTCCAGGCCTCCTCGATCAGGATCATCTTACGGATCCCTTTCAGCTTGCGCATTTTTGAAATAAAGATCTCCATGATGATCAGGGTCACCACCGGAAACAGGATGGGATGGTCCTTGATATTGTCCAGTTCAAAGACAATGAAGGGCTGCTCCAGCAGGTCCAGGTTTTCGGTGGCGTTGAGCAGGTAATCGAATTCGCCCCCTTTATAAAATGGCCGCAGTACATAAAGGAAGTTATCGATATCGAAGTCCTTTTCCTTGACCCCGGTCGTTTGCAGGTCGGCCCTGAACTCCTTTGAACAGAATTCATAAAAACGGTCAAAGCAGGCAAACTCCCCCTCGCCCAGCTGTCCATAATAGGCTCCCAGCGCATTTGAAATGGCCACGTACTCGCTCCGGGTAAAGGTTTCATCGTCCTTTTTCCATAGGGCCAGCAGCAGCGTTTTGATGCTTTCCTTCTTTTCGGTGTCCAGGGGCTTTCCGCCCAGGTAAAAGGGATTGAAGCAGATGGGACGGTCTTCTTCATAGGTAAAGTAATATCCACCCAACAGCTCACATAATCCTTTGTAGGAGTGGCCCACATCGATCAGCACCACATGGCTGCCCTTTGCGTGATAGCTCCTGACCATATGGTTGGTGAAGAAACTTTTGCCGCTGCCGGAGGGGCCCAGGATAAACTTATTCCTATTCGTGATCCAGCCCCTTTTCATAGGCTCGTCCGACAGGTCCACATTGACCGGTTTTCCGCTCTGGCGGTCACCCAGCCTGATCCCGAACGGGGAAGGACTGGATACATAGCCCGTCTCCATGTTGAAAAGACAGGCTGCCTGCTGACCAAAGGTCAAAAAGGTTTCTTCAACAGGCAGTGCTCCTGCATTGCCCGGAATGCCCGCCCAGAACAGCTGGGCCGCGCTCAGCGTTTCTTCCTTGGCCACCGCATCCAGCTTGGAAAAGGCCGAGCCTACTGCATTGCGGATATACCTGGATGATTCGGGATCATCCGTCCAGGCGACCAGGTTGAAATGGGCACGGACAGGTTGGCTGCCTTCGGCAATTCCCTCGTTCAGGTAAGCCTGTATGGCTTCTTTGGAGTGCAGGTTTTCCCGGCTGTAGGCCGAAAGGCTCTGCATGCGGAGCGCCCTGCTCTCCAGCTTTTTTGTTACTTCCTGCCTGTCCTCGACAATCACGTATTGGTTGTAGATATGGTCGATGGGCAACAGCTGGCCCAAAGGGGCTGCCTGTCCCATGGCATAGATGGCCTGGTCGGTGCTGTAGGGTTCATAGCAAGCCGAGGTGGAAACCTTTCCCGGTAGGCTGCCCCCTTCACACAAGGTCCAGCAATGTACTTTCTTTTCCCCGATGCAAAACTCCGGTCTAAACTGTATATCCCTTAGGCTGTTATGCTCATGATGCCCCTGTAGGAACATATAGCTTTCCAACAGCCCGGAGGTTTTTCCGGTGCCTATGAGATCAGGCACAAGGAGGCGGCTGATTTCCATTCCCCCGTCCCCGATGAGCTGGCAGAACTGTCCCAATACATTGTCAAAAGTCTCCAGCCTTTTGCTGTCCAGCAGTTCCTTATACAAAAAGCGGGGAGAAACAAGGTTGGAAGCTGACCCTGCTACCGGCCGATGTCCTTTTCGGGGAAGGGTCAGGAAAAGGTAACAACGGTGGTCCAGGTAGGGCCTTTCATGGAAAAACAGCGAACTGCCCCTGTCCAGAAAGGCCTGATGATTCCCTTCAAGCAGCCCCTCAAACTTTTCTTTGATGAACCGGTCCTGTTTATGCAGGATACAGCCTTCAGGCAAAAGCCGAATGGCCTTTGCCCAGGTTTCGTGCACCAGTGCATACCCTTTGGTATCCAGGGTAAAGATTTCGGGAAGCAGGACTTCGTAGCCTGCGGTAATATCCCCCCTTCCGGAGATAAGAAAACCGTTCTCCATTTTCCTGATTGGAAACCATTGATCGAGTTCCTTGGCATCGGCCTTAAGCATGTCGTTCAGGATATAGTCTTCTGGTAAATCCCCGGTCACGCACCTTTAGCCCCATAGGTACCTTCCGGTGCGCCATACGCTTTTTCATGCCGTGCTCACCGTACTTCCTGTTCATACCCCCTACGGTCTCGAACAGCAGGTAGGCAAGAAAGCCACAACCGATGCCGTTGACCCAGAAGGAGATTCCGATGACATAGCCGATGGCAAAAAGCAGCAGCAGTGCCATCAGTCCGATTCCAAGGTACAGGATGTACTGTGCCTGCAGCCCCTTAAAGGAAATGGGCCTGTTCACCCCTTTGTTGATGGTAAAGTAGGTTGGTTTCATATCAACCGAAAAAGCTGGTGAGTACCGTGGCCACGATGACCAAAAACACGCAGCTGCCGAACCAGGCAGCGGCTACTTTTCCCGTATCGGGTTCACCGGAGTTCCACTTGTTGAACACTTTCACTGCGCCGATCAGCCCCACAATGGCCCCGATGGCATACATCAGGTTCACTCCCGACTGGAAATAGCCCCGTACCTTGGTAGTGGCCTCCATGATTCCCGCATTGCCGTCCTGTCCCAGTACCGACAGGGATATTCCCGCCAGCAGGACACACAGCAGTGCCTTTTTGGTGTGCTTGTTGAACATGTTAAGAAGGTTTTGATGTTGAGGATTCCCTTTCCACCGCTTGGCAGAAGGGTTGTTTTAACAGCAAATCCAAGTGGATATGGGACGGAACGATCAGCCTGCCCTCTGTGAACCTGGGACGGTCAAGCTTTTGGTATACCCCTGCATACTCCTGAAAAGCACGGCAGAGTTCCCTGTTCCGTGACTCCTGGTCAATGGCATCAGGTGAACGTTTTCTCCCCCTGCTTTTCAGATGGACCCAAAAAGCAGGGCCGAAAAGCAAAGAAAGTAAGGTGGCATAGTACAGCAGCAAGAGGCCCGCCACCGTCCACCAGAATCCAGGGCTGACGATAATCCAATCCGGCATATCCTTTTTGGTTTGATGATGTTTCAAATCTCAAAAAGGAAAGGATCAAAAATTCACCAGTAGCACCCTACTGGGGTGAAAAATTCCCTACCATCACTACAGTTCAATGAAACCAACCTGGTCAAACCAGTCCCTCTCCCTGTTCCATATAAGCTTCCAGTTTTTCTTTTAGGCTGTCCAGAAACACCGTTCTTCCTTTTTTCCTGATCCTGATTTCCTGGTAAATCCGATAAATATCCCCCACTTTGGTATCGAGCAACTGTTCCAAAAAGCGGCCAAGCTCCTTTAATTCAGCCTGTCCGTTATTAAAGACCCCGGCTACTTTCAGCGCATAGATCAGTTCTACCAGATGGACTTTTGGGCCTGTCCATTTGAGCAGGTTTTGGGAGGAACGGACATCTTTTGGACCTGTCAGCTTGTCCAGTTCGGCCTTTAAGGTAGCTGCCAATGATTCATAGGCCATAAACTTACCGAAACGGTAACTTCCGATGGTCTCAAAACGGTTGTCCCTATGGAGAAAAGGCCTATGGATGATAAAGGGGATTTCTTCGACATTTCTCAGAAACAGCCATCGGTCCAACGATGATTTTTCAAGGCGGTAATAGTTATAAAGGAAATGGTGCTTTTTAAAATGTTTTTTGAGGACAAGGAGCTGTTGTTTTATTTCCGGAACACCTTCTTCCAGATCAAGTAGGCTATTGAGGATATAAAAACTTTCCCCATAATATATCTGTTTGGCCACAAACTTTGGCTTAAGCTGTTTAAAAAATGAAATCTCACTTTCCGTATCTTTGAAGTCCTCCTTTAGAACATGTGTCTTTAACCTAAGCATGTACTTATTGACAATTTCATAGGCAGCTTCCGCTTCTTTGATTGGGCTGAGGCCTTTATATTGTACCTCATTAACTTTGCACATCATTTCCTGATACAGTTGTTCACAAAAATCATTCATGGTAGTCATGTTAAATTATTGGTTAACAAATAATAATGGTATGAACCTAAAATTATCGGAACTGAACGGTAGATTTTAGAGTATATATAGACAAAATCGGTGAAGTAGGAATAATACTGGCTGAGGTAGAGACTTTTTGAGCTGGATCATAATGGCCTTGAAGTCTTTTTTTACGGCCCCTTCATCACTCAGGGAAAACTATTCAACCATAAAAGGGAATTTTGTGGCCATAATTCAATATCCATTTAATGATGTGTATTTTAGGATCTCATTGTCAGCATCCTATGCTTTGGTCCTGATGATACAGCGGACCCTCAGCAACTCCTCCATCCATTTTTACTATGCGGAAGCGTTGATCAGTTTTACTGTATATACGCTGCTTTGTTATTTCTTAACAGAGCTTATTTTTCGCGTTATTGTGCATCTGGATAAAATCTGCGATTGGCAGGAAAGGCCCTATACCCGGACCTTCAGCCAACTATTCTTTGGTTTTGTACCTCCCCTCCTTTTGGATTTGGGTTTGGCACATTTATTCCATGCATTTTTGCCTCATTATGTAGGAACCAGGAACGGTTTTGCCCATCCGCTGATCGGCTTGTATGTCTTATTGGTGAACCTGTATTATACCTTCCTATACCTTATCCAAAAGACCACCAATGGTGGAAACAAAGAGAACAGCCAACGAAATGTATTGGTGGTCCATATCGGCCACAAAAACATTCCTCTTCAACAATCGGACATTAGCCATATTTATCGTACCGGAGAGTTGGTACAAGTCGTCACATTTACCAAGCAAAAATACAGTTGTAACGTCCCTTTGGATGAACTCGAACAACTATTGGACAAGCGGGATTTTTTCAGGGCGAATAGACAAACCATTGTTCATTATAAAAGCTGTAAGCATTATGAAGCTGCAGGATATGGAAAACTCAAGCTTGCACTTGACCCTGAATCAGAACAGCCGGTCATTATCAGCCAAAAAAGGGTAAAATCCTTCAGGGAATGGATCAGTCAGTGAATAAGCCTTTATATTCTACCTATTCAGCTGATCCCACGTGTTTTTTCGCAAGGAACCAGAGAAGTTTTTATTTCAAATAGAAAAGGCTGTCTATTTTCAGACAGCCTTTTCTATTATTTATTTGCCAATTCCCAATTAGTTTCCGGCGCTCAATGAATAGCTTCCATCTCCAATGAACGAAGTCAGCGTAATTGTGACAGTCCATTCTCCAGGTTCTCCAGCTTGTGTAACACCGTCGATAGAATCAGGTTCAGTTCCTCCGTTCAGGGTTCTGTCAAGTACAACAGTTCCCTCGGAATCAACAACTACAATATTAAATGTTCCAGTTTTGCTCGCAGTTATGTCAGCATTATAGTCAGCTGTAGCCAAATTGTTAGTCCATTTAATCGTTCTGGATGCATTTCCTCCATTTCCAGTAAAATCGCCGCCAATATCTCCAGAAGGCCCTTCGTTAACAGTTATATCCGCAGTAAGTTCGTCATCATCTGAACAGGATGAAAATGTTCCAATGAATAAAACCATTGCAGTAAAAATCGTAAGTAGTTTAAAATTTGAGGTTTTCATTATGTTTATGTTTAATCAAGAATTCTCCTGCTAAAACTGTTTCGCCGATAAAATCCCTACCATTGAATTCAGTATTTCCCCATTATACAATTTCTACGCCAAATTACTGCCAACGGTATTCAGATAGGTATAACCGGTATTCAGAGCACATCGTTTCAGGCCACCATTGGCCATACCGAACTTGTTGATTCGCCGCTTATCCTTTTCTTTTATAATACAGTTGTACAAGTCCCGTCTCAAATGGCTTAGCTGTTACGAATTCAAGTAGTTGCTCAGGTCTTCCATCCTTAAAAAGCCTGGTCCCATTACCCAGTAAAATAGGGATAACTGAAATTACAAACTCATCTATAAGCTCATGCCTTAATAGTTCATTTATTACTTCGGCACCACCGTCACAATAAATGTTTTTTCCTGTTTCAGACTTTAACCTTTTTACTAATTCGCTAATACTTCCGGTATAGAAAACCGTTCTGCCTTTTTGCTTTCTTTCTGTTCTTGTAATGACATAAACATCTCGTTTTCCATTGTCATAATGGGATGGGCCGATTTCTTTGAGCACATAATCATAGGTTCTTCTTCCAATAATTAAGGTGTCAATCTGGGAGGTAAATTCTGCATAACCATAATCTTCTCCTTCTTTTTCTACAAGTTTTAAGAAGCTTAGGTCGTCATTCGGTTTTGCAATATAGCCGTCTAAGCTCATAGCAATGAAAAGTGATATTTTTCGCATCTATTTATATTTTAATGTTTCCACAAAATTACCTTTCGGCAACCAAGTGTACTTAGTAAAAATGCGACAAATCAAAGCAATGATGGAGAAAGCCCTGTGTTTCGTTTAATTTCTTTGGTAAGGTGAGAATGATCATAATAGCCACTCTCAAACGCTATGTCCAATAAGCTCCGGTCATTATTTGAACTTTTGATTAAACTCCACGCATATTGAAAACGGATAATGTTTGAATATTCTTTCGGGGAAAGCCCGATGAACTTTTTAAAATTTCGTTCCAATTGTCTTACTGTCATGAAATTCCGCTTAGATAGCTCGTAAATGCTGGTTCTTCCATTTGCTGCGTGGATATCATTGATGACTGATTGTAATGGGTTGCTTTTTCTTTTTATTCGCCCTAAAAAGAAACGGTCAAAATAATGGAACGGGTTATCAAACATCTTATCCAAATTGAAAGAATTGGATTTTTCAAATTCAACAGTATCATTGGTCAATTCATTTTGTGAAGCATAGTTATAGAAATTCGCAAAAGTTCCGGGCTTCAAACACACCCCCATTAAATGGGTCTTGGTATCAATAAAGCTGTCCTTAAATGAATTCATTGCCCCAACTACGTAAGTTTTTCCGAGCTCCATTAACACCCGTCCATTGTCAGTCTTACAGGTATCTCCCAAGTTCATTACTATACCGGCACATCCATCTGGGAATACCCTTTCCCACTGTTTTTCCTGCTCGCTTCCATTAAGTTCCCAATAGAAATGAATAAAGGACTGCAATTCTTTGTGTGGAGTTATAATTTTGTATTTCATTGGTACCTATCGTATCGTTCGATTGAATGTTCGCTAGCCAATACTGATCACTTTATATCAAAAGTAAGAAGTAAAAATCAAGCAGCCTCTATATGTAACATAATGTCAAAAAATCCTTTGGATATTGCTACCTCCATCGAAACCATCCATGAGTTTCTTGGTGATCAAAAGGATTTAAAAGCATATGAATCCAATAAATTTATGTTAAGGGCAGTAGAGCAGGAACTGGAAATAATAAGAGAAGCTACCAACCTTCTATTAAAAATCTCTGATGCCAGGAAAACAGTCAATCTTAGAAATTGGGCAATCCATGCTTATGACAATGTGGAAGATATCATTATTTGGGGGATCATTTCCAATGACCTTCCTCTGCTCCATCAACAAGTAAAAAAATTAACTGATTTCTGATAGGGCTAGTCCATCCTTAAAGGATATTGGATGGCCCTGCGGTTCCGGAATATTTTTGCCCAGTATCAGCGAAAACTAGCACCCCGTAGGATCAGACCCAAAACCTCTATAAAAATGGCACAGTTTATACCGAAATAGCTGGTAATAAATCTGGGCCGGAACATACAAATAAATTAGCTACCTTTTTTATCCTGTAGGTATGGTCTATTGAAAAGCTCTTTCATGATTTATAACGATTCACCCAGCGCTATTTTAATATGGGCAAGGTGATGGTCTACATGCCATGCTGACATGGCTATGGCCTGGGCCTGAGTGATGGTATATTTCCGTACCGGATGGAAATACTCGATTTGCAATTTCGCATCGTCCAATGACCTGAGAAGAAATACATATCTTTTATTGATTCCCTCAAACATCATCAATGAATCTTCAACAGGTGCATCAGCTCCATCCGCGGTTGCGGCCCATCCATCCATATCAATAAGTGTCACTTCCTTGTAGTTTGGCTCAGTCAGTGCTTTTTTCATCCTCAAAAAATGGAGTAGCTGGATGTCCGCAACATGGTGAACCAATTGCTGAATATTCCAACTCCCATCCCGGTATGTTTTGTTCAGATCTATTGGATTCAGCTTTCCAACGATATTCCTGTACCGGCCCGGTGCTGTTTCGTTGATATTGATAAGCTCATTCAATTCATCCTTTGAATAGGATTCTTTTTTTTCGAAGTTGCCAATAGGGAATTTTAACCGATTCAGATCATGTACATTTTCCATACCTAAAATTAAAAAATCCAGTGCTATATGAAATATTGTAGATAGACAAATTTAAATTTTTGATAAGGTAGAAGTATTTGGATGCACATAGAGGCCCGGTGTTTAGCGGTAATGAATACTCACTGTTGCCAGCGAAAGCGGCTCACTTCGACAAGCTCAGTGACCGTATGCTACCTAGGGTTGGTCCACCATTATATTCCAATACAAGCCCCCATGACTGAGGCAATAGGGTCAACCCTCAGTAAGAATGGTTGGTCACAGCAAGTCACATATAACCAAAAATCTTTTGAAGATCGAGTGCCCCCACCATTAAACAATGTTATGCCTTCCCTCTTTTGTTTTCTCTTTTAGTTTGCAGAGTTAAGCGCCATCTTGTTTCCTTCCGAGTCAAGGAAAATGGCAAAGTAACCACTTTCGTCTGCATGAGCTGTTTTAGGGACGATAATTTGTCCGCCATTTTGTTCTACTCTATCAAGGGCTACTTGGAGATTTTCTCCTGCATTTAAATACACAGTAACTCCATCCTCAGATGGTTTATATCCCTCTGCCTGAATGATGACACCTGTTACCGTTTGTCCTTCATATGGTAAAATCCCCGTTTGCATTCCTTCAACATCCATTTTTTCTATTTTGATGTCTAATAATGCCTGATAAAAATTAATTGCTCGTGAAATATCCGTTGCCGGGATTTCAAACATTGAAATGTAGCTTTTCATATCTTTTTCTTCAAAATTCGTTAAAGTAGCTTCTGTCGTTTCTTCAGAATTTGTCTTGTCTGAAGTAGTACATGAAACAAAACAAAATGTAGAAACAAGCGTTGCCATAATCATTGAATTGATTGCCATTGTCCTATTCATTTATATTTAAGCACAATACTAGTGGCTTTTTTGAAGTCAAAATAGTAAAAATACGACTCTGCAATACTTATTTGTAGAAGAGTGAAGATAGTGCCATGTGGTCATTGTCTAAAAATTCCTTGGGTGTAACCCCGATAAGATTTTTAAAATCCTTTATAAAGTGGTTTTGGTCGAAATATTCACTCTCATAAGCAATGTCTGTCAACGCTTTTGATTTTTTGTTTAGCATCAAATTTAAAGTTGCTTGCATTCTAATGGCTTTACCTAGCTGCTTTGGACTAATGCCAATTTGTTTTTTAAAGTGCCTTTCAAGCTGTCTTCTTTTTGAAATGTCATCTTTCAAAAGAATATTTATGGGAGTCGTTCCATTTGTTTTGAGCAACGTATCAACTGTTGATTTTACGATATTGCTAATCGTATTTTTTTCATTTAGTTTTTTCAGAAGAAAGCATTCAATAATATCAATTCTTTCTTGAGTGCCAATAGCTTGAATCATTTGTTGCTCTAAATCAAAGGCTTCCGCTTGTTCGAAAATTTCTGAAATAGGTGTCTCCTTGTTAACCAAGTTTTCAAGAGGTGTTCTTACAAAGTTTGCAAATCCAATAGGGTAGAAACAGATGGCGAAAGTGTCAACATTACCAAGGGGTAAAATGTCAAAAGACTTTGTTCTCTGTCCCATCACCATCGCATTCGGATGAAAGATAAAGTCTGTTTCCGAAACATATCTTTTAATCTTATCTCCAAAATTGAACGTCATTTCTATGCAGCCATCCGGGACGATTTTTTGCTTTTGATTTTTGGAGTCAAAAGGCACTTCCAAAGTCCAATAAAATTTGATTATAGACGCTAAATCAATATGTGGCTTAAATGTTTGATAATTCATTTATAAATCGCGATTCATATAGTGACGCATAACTAGTATATGTGTAAACCTAAAGTAATTTTTGTTTTTACGTTACCTCTTTACTCTTACTTACTCCCAAGATTAAAGTTTGTTGGGTAAAAAATTCCTAAGATGGTGATTTGTTGCGGCAGACTCATACAATTAATTAAGAAAAAATACCTCACCGCAATAAATCAGCGGGTAGTTAGCTTGCAAGGCAGCCCCTACCCTTCCCCTCCAATACCATCCAATAAAATCAAGACGTTCCCACTATCCCTCCTCGGTGTTCCCTCTCCATCTCCTCCATACTACTAGCAGCTCACATGATTAATATTCCTTCAGCATAACTGGAATTGCAAATTCCTGGAATATTAGGGGAAAGGGACATGCTTCTCCCAGTTGGGATAGAGTTCTTATTCATAATTCCCAAAGGGGTCGGTTTTAAATATCAATAGTTCAGGACGGTCACTGTCATAATAGTAATTCTTTGACCTTCTTACTGCTATTCTATATCCTCCGTCACTTTCTGGCAACACAGCCCGGCCATATAAATAAGTAAAAGGCTCTTGATAAATACGACTCCATTCTTTGTTGCCAGAAGAGTTGAGTTTTAAAATTCCAAGACCACCGAAACTGCCAAAGTCATCAAAACCTGTTACAATAAAACCATTATCTAACGTCTCGGCAATTGAAAAGGGAATGGGTAATTCATTCGGATAATTTATTATTTCAGAACCATTAGAATTCACTTCAAAAATATTTTTGTATCCCGCAAATACATAGTTACCATTACTTTTTATGATAATTTGATTAGGAATGCTATGGTAGCCAAATCCAAAAGAATTTTCCCAAAGAACATCACCCGAGTTATTTAACTTTAAAATCCAATAACCGAATACATCTTCTGACTCAGGTTCCACTGTCGATCCAACAACAATTAATTCATTGGACGAACTAATTACGATATCATCGAAAAAATTTCTGGGCCGATTTTTAAAGGTTTTTTCCCAAATAATATTCCCTAAATTGTCTAATTTAGTCAATACAGCTTCTTCAATAGCATCATCATCAAGTGACGCCCTACTGCCAACTAAATAAACAGTTCCGTCTGAATTCTGTGCAACAGATTTAATTTCTGAATTTGCCAATTCTATATCATAACTATCAATTTTCTTATACCAAATAATATTTCCATCACTGTCCAAACTCAGGACATGATGATGTCCAACTAAAATCAATCCAGTTGATGATTCGATAATTTTAAAATTCCAAGAGTCGTATAGCTGGTAATTATAAAATTTTTTCCATATTTCGTTTCCTTCGTAATCTGTTTTTAAAACAAAAAATTGGTAAGCGTCTCCATCTGGCTTTGCTGATTTTCCCGCAATAACATAATTTTGATCATTTGTTTTGATCATACAGTATGGATTTCCTCCCGCATATTTAGTTGTACCAAAGTCATAAGGCCCATAATCATATCTTTTAAGATATTTTAGATAATATTTTTTCGTCTCAAAAGAGAATAAAGCTTCAGCCTCATTTTTGTTAGTGTCTTTCGCTACCACTTTGCCTGAATAACTGGTTAACTCTGAAAGGTTATTAAATCGATATGTAAGCTCCGAAATTCCTTCGATTAATAAGGTTTGATTGAGGTAAATGCTATAAGATACAGGGTCATTTTCCGGATCTTCTGCTTTACTCCAGTGAATAGTCGCTTCATCATCCGAAACATTAGTTATTTCAATGGTAAAATCAGTTGGCCCTAAGTTTATAACCTCCTTTTCTTCTTTATTTTCTATGAATTCATTGATTGGGTCATCTTCTGAACAACTTATTATTGAAAAAAAAGTAAATAATATTACACAAAAAGTCCTCATGTTCTTTTATGATTCTTGATTTTATCTACAATATAAAACTAACAAAGGTTGTATTTTGAATTTATTCTTTTGGACAAGATTTCTTTTTGCTGCTGCAAACTTAAACTAATCCTCCTTTAATTTTAGTATCCAAAAATCTCCTGTCATACTAATAGTTCTGGCTTCGTCATCCTCTTTTTTACCTACAATAATAAACTCTCCGATATTTAATTCAGCTAATGAATAGCTTAGGTCCCAAGTATAGTATTCATTACTGCCATATTCCTGGGACCATAGAAGCTCCCCATTGATGGGATTAATTTTAAATACCCATATATTGCTGTGTAAGGTTGGGGATCCTTCCCCTGGATAATAGCTGCCACCACTTGTCATATAAATTGCTCCTGCCTTACTTTCAATGATTTCTGTTGGGCTCTCATTTCCACTTGAGTTAAATAAGTAGTGTTTTTTACCGATACCACTTTCCCAAAGAACTTCTCCATCCAAACTAAGTTTGACTAGCCATAGGTTTGATTTGTCTGGTCCTAATCTTTGAGTAGTTCCAGAAATAAGTAGTTTGTTATCTTTGGTACTTGTAAGAGATCTGTTTAAATCAAATGGTTCTTTACTAACTTGCTTTCTCCATTCTATCTCGCCAGTATTAGTTAGTTTATACAGAAAAGTTGATTCATATTGTAAGTCACCTACCACATAAAATCCATTTTCATTAACTCTGATCATGGATTTACCAATCATCATATCAGCCTTTGAATAGCTTTTCTCATAAATCATCTCACCCTGAGAATTCAATTTAACAAACCAACCAAACCTTTCTTCACTGGTTTTAGAATAGGTTCCAATTAGGTTATATTCTCCATTTTCGGTGATAACGATGTCCTTTAGAGAAGAATACGTCTCTTTTTTATATTTCTTATCCCAGATTGTATTTCCTTGTGAATCCATTTTAATCACAGCTGGGTAGTTTGTGCCGTAATCCATTTCTTGGGTGATAAGTAAGATATTTCCATTTGTTTCTTCAATGAGATTAAAGACATTGAGATAACCGGGAATTAATTTCTCCCATAGGATTTCGCAATTGGCGTTAAACTTGAGTAAAACTAGATCAAAATTATTATGGTTGGCCCCAAATACAGGATTTGTCCAACCGCAAACCAAAAAGCCTCCATCGTTTGTTTTCCTAACAATCTTGGCTCTTTCATCATATTCAACATCATATTTATAAACAGTTTCGCAAAGGATTTGTATGGATTTTGTAGTAAAAGCTATTTCCTCACTGTAATATAGGTTTTCAGCTGTAGATAAATAGGCTTTTGCATAATAGATCTTACCAGGTTCTAGATTTTCTATTGTTCCAGTGATTTCATCCTGATCATAAATAATAGGGATATGATTATTTTCGATCACCGGGCCGGGAGAGGAATTCCAACAAATCCCAATTTCGAAATCTTGGCTAGGTTCATTTTCAACTTTCACCTTAAATGAAGATTTATTTACACCCAGTTCAACGGTTTCAACGATAGATATTATAGGGGGGATCATTCCATCTCCCTCTCCAATAGTACATCCAGAAAATATTAGGATAATTATTAAGGTACTTAAGTATTTATTCATTTAGATTAGCGTTAAATGGCAGTTACTAAGCCATAGGAAGAAAATTTCAAAGTCTCCGTGAAATATGTTTTCCTGTATAAAAAGTCTCTTGAAGTTAATATAAAGAGCTGCTTTCTTTTCTCAATTATATATATATTTTTACTAGTGTCCCATTAAAATTGGGACTTTGATAAATACCAGATAAACTTGTTCCACTTCATCAAAATTGGTCTTAGTTGTTAGATAGGTGAAAAAGCCTTTAAGACTCGTTTAATCAATTTAATAGGCTTATTTGCTATAGACAGGAAATAATATCACTGTGTTGAAGACATACTTTATCTTGAGAGATATATCATTAAATATTACCTTACCTCCTCCAAAAACCATCACATTTTCTTAGAATTTAGCCAAAAGTAAACGCATCCTATACTAGGGGAATATTAGGCTTGGGAGCATTCATAGCCCCCCTGCCCTTATGCCCTGTAAAACCACCAAATAAAATCAAGACCTTCCCTAGACGTCTATCCTATTTCCAGCTCTCAAGATTATAATTCGTTCGCCATAAATGCAATTACATATTCCAATAATATTTGGGTCAATTGAAGTTCCTCGCCTAGTCAGGGAGCATTTGTTCGGAGGTGTAGGTTTCCCCGTTAAGTATAATTTTGTCATTTTTAAATGATGCTTCAAGTTTCATCTCCTGACCTTTTAGGTTGATGAATGCTTTGTCCCACTCTAATGTTATTTCGTGGTAGTCATTGCCCCAATTTGGAACATCTTCAAAGTATCTTGGATAACCTGTTTTAGATAATATCATACCTGACAGTTCAATCCCTTTTTCTATGGCGAATTTTGCTGTATTTCCATCTACAATGCCATGATATACTTGAATACTGTCAATATTCAAAAGTGAAATTTCAAACCCTTTAATTATGGTCTTTTCACCCACGCCCTTAATTCCCACTTCAAATTTTATTGAATCTTGCCCTTCTTCATAAAGCATATGATTACCCCATGTTCTGTTATTTATCTCTTCGTTAAAATCAATTTTTAGTTTATCGTTTTTAAAAATGTATTCACCTTTCCCTTTGTAAAACATTCCATCTTGATGATGTGAGTAAATCAATCTTCCATTCCCATAGAAAGTAAAGGTTGTCGCTTCATCTTCAGAAATAAATGTACCTTGCTTGTAATTTCCAGAATTAATCTTGGATTTGAATTTTTTAAGATAAGTAAGATCATTTTTGGCCTGCTTTGAACTGGTTTTGGCTGTTCTTGTACAATAGCCTGTTGACAATACCCCGTTCCACATGTAGGTAAATATTAAATATTCAGCACCTACTTCAAGGGGAAATGCACATGATGAGCCTTGGTCTGTTTGAATCGTTATCGTTGAATCTAGAGTTAAGTCTGATTTATAAACATCTAAAACTCGAACCTTGTACTGCCAATCTCCAGTATGTATAAGTTCAAAGTTGGTTCTGTCTACATATGGTTATTTCGGTCTGACCATGCCAGTGATTTCGGTCAAACCGTGCCACTAAGAAAGATCATTTAAAGAAGGTCATTTTTTATTCATTTTTCAAGATTCCCTTTCTCAAAGATTCTCCCTTGAGGT
>NZ_BAAHAP010000078.1:0-23611 GCF_054777495.1 Echinicola sediminis
GGGGCCATGGTTAAGCAAAGAAGGGTTGATGCCGAATTTGTCCGCAAAGCAACGGGAAAAATAGGAGGGGTTGCTATAGCCTACTGCATTGGCGATCTCGGCGATATTTCCTGTTTTTTGGATCAATAAGCTGCGTGCCTTTTCCAGTCTGATGTCCCGCAAAAAACAAAGGGGTGACCGCCCACTTATCTGGGTGATCTTTCTGTAAAGCTGAGGCCGGCTCATCCCTATAAAGCGGCAAAGGTTGGGGATGCTGAATTGATTGTCCGAAAGATGGTCTTCGGTAATGGTAAAGATGTCAGATATAAACCGTTCGTCGCAGGGATTGGCGTATTTTATAAAAGGCAAATGAAGTTCTAGCAGTTCGCTACAGAGTTTTTTGACGGAATGGGCCACAAGGATGTGGTTGTTGGGGCAGGTATTACTGAGCCGCTGGGCAAGCTTCATGGCAGCATGCATTAGCGGCTTTTCTTTGGAGGAAAATTTTGATGCACTGAGGCCTATTGTACTGATAAGCGCGGGGCTTCGCCCCCTTTTTTTTCCGAGCTGTTTGTGAATGGATAAGGCACAGTTGACTGCATCGGTTCCTTTATTAAAGATAGCCAATATGCTACCGTCTTCCGGCAAGTTGACCGATTGCCCGCGGAAGGCATGAAAATTATCCGCTATTAATTTTCTGGACCAATAAGGAGGGATGTTAGGTTCCTGGATGGTTGAAAGGTCGTTTGGACAACCTATGCAGAGAGAAATTGCCAGTACATAGCGGTATCCAAGATCAATTTGTTGACCAGTAGCTTCAGCAGTTTTTACCGACAAAGGGGACTGGTCCAGCAACGTCCTATACAGTGCCGGTTCGACTTCTGTGATGGTACAGGCAATATTCCCGTAGGCCAGCTTATGAACCAGTTCACAAGTGGCCAGGTCGGGACCTTCCATAAGGCAGAAGACCAGCCCCGTTTTTTCATTGACCCAGAATTGATGGTACTTAACACCATACTTTTCCTGTATGGACGGGTCAGCAAAATGGACTGTCTTTACTTCCTCAATGGTTATAGTGCCCAATTGATGAAAGTCCATAAAAAGTGGCATAAAAGAGGGTATTGGCTTATATAAAAATAACCAAACTTTATTATAAAGGCTACTGGTTAAGTGGTTAAAAGTGAGTTTTTTAAACTGGGTAGGGCAGCGGCAATGGCAGCTTTGAGCTATTTAGGAAGGCTAAAGTCAGTTCCAGGGCAATCCTCCTCTTTCTCCCTTTATGACTCAAAAAATGCTTTAGGATACTCCACCGTTCCGGAAATGGAGTCGAAAGCACCCGGATAGAGTTCTTTGGCTAAGCAGTTTTCATCAGGAACATCGAAGGGCAGCTTTATGCCAAATGTTTTGGAGGAAAAGTAACCAAACCTGGGATAGTAATCAGCGTGGCCGAGCAGTA
The DNA here is from genome assembly GCF_054777495.1 of Echinicola sediminis. Lineage (NCBI taxonomy): Bacteria > Pseudomonadati > Bacteroidota > Cytophagia > Cytophagales > Cyclobacteriaceae > Echinicola > Echinicola sediminis. The sequence continues at coordinate 1,436 of NZ_BAAHAP010000078.1, forward strand.
CTACTCCTGAAAAGCCCATGTCCCTGGCAATTTCATGTGCCCGGTGAATGAGTTGGGCTCCGATCCCCTTTCTTTGATAAGCGGGGAGCACGGCTACCGGAGCAAGGGCCAAGGCTTCGTGGTAGTCATGATCACTTTTGATCTGAATTTTGCTGAGCAGGAGATAAGCCACAATTTGCCCGTCCAAATCAGCTACTAGAGATAGTTCGGGAACAAAGGAATCGGATTTTCTCAGTCTTTCCACCAAGAACTGCTCTTGGTGATCGCTGAAGGGTTCTGTTTCAAAAGCCCTCTGAACCACACCGAACACCTCAGCATGGTCCATTGTTGTTTCTTGTCTGATGATCAGGTTCATTTTGTGCCTTCATTGATGGTTTTCAGGATGTCAGGGATATTTTCCTTTGCGAGGATATGCATTCCCAACCGCTCATGCGACACCCCCTGTTTGAGTTGATAGCTGTAAATTAGCTCGTTTCCCTTGAGTTTTGCATCAAAGTACTGGAATTTTATATTCGGCCAATCTCTGAGTTTATCAGCAATCTCCGTTATATGGGTCGAAATGAAAAAGGTGCTTTTTCCGATTTTTGAAAAAGCCTCTATGATATAAAGTGAAGCATCGTGGGCATCTTTTACGTTGGTTCCCCTAAAAAGCTCATCAAAAATGACAAATACGCGGCTCTTTTCCTTGATTTTCATGGCCACATCCTTGATTCTTCTCACCTCTGAGTAGAAATGACTATGGCCAAGCCCCATATCATCAGGAAGATTAATGGTGGTAATAAGTCCATTGTAGACCGATGTGCTCATTGCTTTGGCGGGAACGGGAAATCCCAGATGAGCCAAATAGATGGCCAGTCCCAATGATTTCAGAAAGGTAGACTTTCCTGCCATGTTTGGTCCTGTGAGGAAACAAAAGTTTTGACCTGAAGGAAGGGCGATGTTGTTGGTTGTGGGCGATTTTAAAAAAGGATGAAAAAGGCCTTTGATGGTTATTTCGGGTATTGACGCATCCTTGATTTCCGGCAGACAAAAGCCCCTTTCTTTTGCCGTTTGTGCCACTGCGTTAAAAGCATCGAACACATAAACGGTATTGACAAGTTCTTGGGTTTCCTCTTTGTATTTGTCCCTAAAAACCCAGTCGTATTTGTAATGTTTTATAGGTTGTGGGCTTGACTCAATTTCTTTTATCAAGGCAATTATTTCCTTTTTTTGAAGGTATTTTTCTATCAATGAAAAATAGGCCGTCAGCTGCTCAGGTACCTTGCTTTTTGGGCTTTCTTCGATAAGCTTGGTAAGTTCAGTGAGTAGAAATCCAAGTTTTTCGACTCCCATCATGATCAGGTACAGGTCATTGCGGTTGCTTTGGCGGACAAAGGTTTTTTGGAAATAGGCATCGATGACATTGGGTTTCAGCGTCGTTTTGTTCAGCCTGAAATAATGATCGATAAAGTCCATTTGGCTGGACTGAATGGTCAAGGGCAAGCTAAAGTCCATGAAAAAACGGATAGTATCTCTCCTGTTAAGGATTTCTGAAGCATCATCCAGAGGACTTTCCATTAAACCCTTTAGCTGGAGCTTTCCCCCGAAAGTTTTGGTGCAGTTAAAGAGGGAGAAAATACTTTTAGTATTCGGACGGTTACTAAAAAGTTCGAGGTCTTTTACCGTCTGATTATCAATTTCAAAAGTCATGACGTAGGATTTAGTTATTGTAATTAACGTAAATCCACTACCTAATAGTTACGTTAGACTAAAGCAGGGGCAGCCATTTGCCGGGGCTGCCCCTGAGTCAGTTTTCTGTTATTGGGCATTCTTGTTAAAGCTCACCATCCAATTGATGCCGAATTTGTCCGTCAACATGCCAAAATAATCGCCCCAGAAAGTGTCGGCAATAGGCATGGTCACTTGTCCACCAGCTGAAAGCTCGTTGAAAAATTTGTCCGCCTGCTCTTTGCTGTCCGCCGTGATGGAGACAGAAATATTATTCCCGACAATGGTCTGGGCTCCCCAGTCTCCTCCACTGTCACTGCCCATAAGGGAAGTGTTTGGTCCTATAGGGAGCGAAACGTGCATGATTTTGTTTTTCGCTTCCTCGGACAAGGTTACCCCTTCTTGTGGAGGCATTTCGGAAAACCTACCCAGATAGGTGAATTCTCCACCAAAAACAGACTTGTAAAAATTAAAAGCTTCTTCGCAATTGCCAAGAAAGGTAAGGTAAGGATTGATAACAGTCATGATACATTGAAATAGGTTAAAGATAATTTCTAAAGTACATCAATTTAAAGCATGTAAAAATCAAAGCCAATCAAACCCGCTTATATTTGGTCAATGAGTTATTAAGTTACTTGGGTTATTGGGCTCCCCTTCCCTAGGCTTTTGGGAAGTTATGAAGCCGGTCCTGAGACCACTTTTTTACCCGGGAGAGCACTGAGCTGCCCCTTTTATTTTATCCATCCCAACTGTGGAAGGCTGAGTTTGTATCGTACGGCCAATAAGCGGACCGAAATGATCAGAAACATGGAAACCAGCAGGTTGATGTTTCTGCTGACCTCCAACTGCTGTAGGACAAGGTAAAGTATTGCCCCTGAAAGGCAGGCAGTGGCATAGATTTCCCGACGCAACAGTACCGGAGTGACATTGGCCAACGTGTCACGGATCACCCCGCCCATAATGGCGGAAAACATCCCCATGATGGCGGCAATTTCCGGTGCTACCCCCAGGCTTAGCGCCTTCTCCACCCCTAGAACAGTAAACAAGCCGATTCCCAAGGAGTCAAACAGCAGCAAGGTCCGCCTCAGTTTGGCCATGATCTTAAAAAAGAAAATGGCCGTCAATACCCCCGCAAAAATGGCATAGAGGTAACTGATGTCCTCAATCCATCCAAGGGGGTAACTGCCCAACAGTACATCCCGGAGACTCCCACCGCCAATGGCCGTAATAAAGCCGGTAAAACCTGCTCCAAATACATCGTGTTCCTGGTCCTGAACGGCCAAAGCCCCGGATATGGCGAAGAAATAAGTCCCCACCAGTTCCATGATAAACTGTAGATCCATAACTGAAAATAGCTATTTTCTTTGTGGCGCTAAAGATAGAAAAAATGTTAGGATCTCAAGACCGAATGCGGAAAACAAGTAGGGCCTGCTTTTTTACTTTGTTTTTTGCAGGAGGAAAACTCCCATGGCCCTCTTTCCATGAACCAATACCGACTTTGGGTCTTCCAAATACCGCAGGTGATGACGGTTCATGATTTCCTCCAGTAAGGACGGGGTCAATAAAAAACGATTGGAACCATCAGGCAGGGCAAAAACACCGTCATGGATTTCTGTTGAATCCGGCATTATCCCCCCAAATCCGGTGGTCATGCGTAAAAAAAGAAACCCATTGGGTTCCAAGATGCGCATCATTTCATCAAACATCTGATGAAAGTGGGCCGTATTTTTGGCGAAATGTAAAACTGCTGAACTGATAATGGCCTGAAAAGCCCCCTTATGAAATGGCATATCCTCTACAGGAGCCAATTGAAACCGCAATAAATCATAACCCGGCTGTAGGCTCCTGGCATAGGCTCTGGCCATTTGTATAGCCGTAGGGTTTTGGTCGACGCCAAACACCTGATAACCCGACTGTAGGAAATAGACCACGTTCCTGGCCTCACCACATCCGGCATCCATTATTCTCATGTCCTTGGTAAACCTGCCTTTCAATACCTGGTCAAGCAGGTAGATATCGATATTGCCCAGTAATTTGTTTAATGAGGAGATTTCCATCGGTCCAATTTCTTCCAGCAGCTGTTAGCAAAAGTCTTAAGGAGCCTGTTTGATCTTAAACAGGCCATCAAAGATAAGTCCTTTTACCTTCCTTATGGCTTTTCTGGGCCGCTTCAATGATTTTTAAGGTGGCGATAGCTTCTTCCGGTTTTACCTTGAGGGCTTCTTCTCCGTTGATCGCCTTGGCAATGTTCTCATAATAGGCAGGATAGTCTCCTTTGAGTGTAGGGTAAGGAAAGGTCTCATGTTCCAGAAAAACCTCGCCCCAAGCTGCTTCCGGCTCTTCTCCCCAGCCTTCCCCTCCAGGAATGATTCCCGCTTTAAGTTCACCTTCCTGTACATCCAGGCCATATTTGCTGTAACTTCCTTTTTCTCCAAGGATCAGGAATTTGGGGAGCTTGGCATTCATCAGGATACTGGCCGTCAAGCGCACCTTGATATCATCGTACATCAGGGTGAGGTCAAAAAAATCATCGGCTTCCACTCCGCTACGTTGTGTCAGGATTTCCGCATATACCCATTTTGGCCAGCCAAAGAGCAACAGCGCCTGATCAATCAAATGAGGTCCCAAGTCATAGAGTATCCCACTGCCCGGTACATTTTTTTCACGCCAGTTTTCGTTTGGAGCTGACCTAAAACGGTCAAAATGGGATTCAAAATGGACAATCCTTCCCAAGGTTTTTTCATGCAGGAGTTTTTGGATGGTCAAAAAGTCCCCATCCCATCTTCTGTTCTGGAAGGAGGAAAGAAGAAGGCCTTTGCTTTTGGCCAGTTCCAGGAGTACCTCGGCCTCTGTGGAAGAAATGGTAATGGGCTTGTCTACCACTACATGTTTTCCCGCTTCCAAGGCTTCTTTTGCCTGCGGGAAGTGCCATTCATTGGGCGTACAGATGATGACCAGCTCCACATCAGTGGCGAGCATATCTGTTAGGCTTTGGTATACGCTTACCTTGGGATAATACTCCTTCGATTTTTGCTGATGACGCTCCACTACGGCCACCAAGTCCAAGTGGGGCTGCTGTTCGATAAGTGGGGCATGCATGATTTCGGCCACTCTGCCAAAGCCCACCAGTCCGGTCTTTATAGTTCTGCTCATTATAGTTTCATTTCAATTGCTTTCCGCATCAGTTCGACAGCCGTGTTGACGCCTAACTTGTTATGGATGTTTCTTCTGTGGGTTTCTACGGTGTAGATACTTAGAAAAAGTTTGCTGGCTATATCCTGGTTATTGTGCCCGTCCTTGATCATGGTGAGTATTTGGAGCTCCCTTCTGGACAATTTGAACTTTTGCTTATAGGCATCAAAGTACTGGTCTTCGTCTACCTGCTTGAGCACCCGTTGGAAATGCATGACATGCTGGCCTTCCATGACTTCACGGATGGTGTAGATGAGTTCATCAGGATCGGCATCTTTCAGGACGTAGCCATCAACTCCCTGCTTTTTGCACTCCAAGAAAATTTCCTCTTCATCGTACATGGAAAGCACGATTACTTTGGTTTTGATTTTTTCCTTGTTGATTTGTTTAATTGCTGCCAGACCGTCCATGCCCGGCATATTCATGTCCGTCAATACCACATCAACCTCCTGCTTTTTCAGAAAATCCAGCAGTTCCCGCCCGTTGGTAAATAGGCCGATCACTTGCATATCTGCCTCCTTGTCAAGAAGGTTGGCTATCCCCTTGGCAAACATTTTATGGTCATCGGCAAGGACTAAACGGATCATAAAGGAAATCGTCAGTGATAAAAAAGCATGAATCAATGCTAAAATAAGCAGTTTTGGTAGAATAAAACATGCTTGACCTTAAAAATTAGTGATTTTGATATCGCCATGGAATTAGGGCCAAGTCACTAAAAATGTTTTAATCACTTCTCGGGAAAGTACAGTGACCGGACGTTATTTCGGGTTTGATCTCCGTCTGCCACCCCTGCCAAGCAATCCTTTAAGGCTTGGGCGATGCTATGGGGAGGTTAAATTGGATTTCGGTGCCCAAACTGATGATGGAACTGATTGTAAATGTCCCGCCTATGGTTTCGATGCGCGATTGCAGGTTGTGGAGCCCCATGCCTTGGGAGGTGTCCGTCGTATCAAAACCCTTTCCATCGTCTTTGATCAGCATTTTTAGGTTTTCTCCCGAAAGATGGATGACCATGGAAATGGTATTGGGCTCGGCATGTTTGATGATATTGTTCAGGCATTCCTGTGTCAGCCTGATAAGGACGAGTTTTGCGTCCTGCTGAAGTTCAACCGTCTCTATATTGGATTCGAACTGAACCTTACAGAAACCTGATTTTTCGATTTTTTCAAGTTCCCCCTTCACAAAATCCAACAGCTGCACTTCCTTTACCCAGTCCAAGTTCAATCTTTTGGAAAGAGATCGGACTTCCTTGATGGCCTGGTTGATCAGCCTTTTTCCTTCAGAGAAGTTTTCAGGAGAGGGCTGGTTGAGGGTGAGTTTGGTAAGGGAGAGCACCTGGCCAAGGTTGTCGTGGAGTTCCTGGCCGATAAAGGAAAGCGTCTGTTCCTGAATTTCCTTTTCTACATGGAGAATGGTGCGTTCGTATTCGGTCTTCAGCATTTCCATTTTTTGTCGGTTGCGCAACTGCTGTTGGCGATGGAGCAATACCATCACGACAATAAAGCCACACATCAGGACCATGAGCAAGACCCCGGAGATGATCAGAAAAATAAATTGGGATTGGTCAGAAAACATAGCAAGAGCTTATGTGGTAAAATATTTCCCTGTGAAGACTTTGGGTGCATAAAAAGCCAGGCCCATGACCATATAAGCAATGGACGCCAAGAGGCGGTTTATGCTGTGCAGTGGTTTTGTGAATTCTAGGCTAATCGGAAGTATCAATGCCCATGAGGCAAAAATCAAGAGGGTGCTGGCATAATAGAAAAAAAGCATGGTAATGATCCAAAAATGGGGCGAAGACAGTAAGATGACTTCCTCATAGGCAGGATGCTTAAAAACATTATAGTAGAAAAAGATGCTTAAAATAATGATCAGAAAACTGCCGCAGATCAGGGAATAGTTTTGGAAAATTGTCGCAATAGGCTGAATAAAGAGGGAGTTTATAATACCCACTCCCAGCAATATTCCTATGGCAGCCTTGCTCCACGTTTTCATTTTGTGGGATCTAAAAACCATCCGGAAATAGATCAGGTACAGGAAAGTCATGAGATAAATGCCAACAACATTATAAAGAATGGAATTATTTCCGACTTTTTTTGCCATGATATAACATAGGATTTCATTGATGAAGGTGCCGCTTAGAACAATAAAGATCAAAAGATGGGCTTTTCTATCTTTGCTGTCCATCTTTAATTTGAAAGCAGATAGGCTGAAAAGAACCCCTAGAAATACAGAAGATAAATAAAAGTCAAATCCCATTACAAAATACGATAGTGGTCAGGTACAGATCAAATAATCTTTATGAACAATGGGGTGGGCAAACTGTTCCGAAATTATAGATCACCCCTTCATCCTCGTCTTCATCTTCATCCTCATCAGAAACCTCCAAAGATTCGGTTTCTATGATGGAACCGTTTTCATCTTTATTGGCAGGGACCATGGCCAGCATCAGTCTTCCTACATAATCTTCACCCAGGGTGCTTTCAAAGCTTTCGTCGTATTCCCCGAAATAAAATTTTATCCCGCCTGTTTTTGGGTCGGCTTTGCTCAGGACTTCTTCGATTTCTTCCCTGTCAAACCAGATCCACTTGGTTTGATCCTTTATTTCATGTTGTTTTCTGCCTCTACCGGGTTTCCCTTCCCGGATTTCCTTGCTGTATTTTTGTTGGATGGCTGCAAATTGTTTTTTTGTTAGCTTCTTAGCCATGATCTTATTGGATTGGTGGTGATCTGGAAAGATACTAATTTGCCGTCTAATATGGTATCATTCAAGCTTCTTTTCCATAAACAGAAAGGGGGTGTAAAATGAAAAGCCGAAGGACAGGTACATCAAGCCGGCCACCAGTCTGTTGAATTGGGCCCACAGGCGAACAATTTCATAATTTAGGCCGGGCACAAACTGGAATATGCCGAAAAGCACCAGTACTTCCACATAGAAAAATACCATTCCGACGGCTATCCAAAAGTGGGGGATGGCCAAAATGTTTTCCTCGGGATAGAGGCTGAGTTGCAGCACCCGATAAAAAAACCTGCACGCTAAAAAAATGATCAACAGTCCAAAGGGCAGCAAGCTGAAAAACTGAAGCTCCTTGTCAATGGGCTGTAGCCAGATCGAGTTGAATATTCCCCATGCGGCAATTCCTCCCAATGCAAGATTGATGTTGGACCGGGCCGCTTTGGTGGGCTCCAGGAGTTTCAAGTAGAAAACCAGCAGAAAAGATTGCAGATACACCCCACAGATATTGTACAGCAGGGTGTTATTAATACGCCTGCTGGCCGTATATTCTCCGGCAGCTTCCAAAAGAAATACAAACACCAAGGTGAACAACAAAACTTTGTGCGCTTTCTTATATGCCCGCGGGGCGTACAAATAATAGATGCTGCTCCCCACCAAGCTTCCGAAAATGACTCCCAAATAGGTTAGTTGACTCATATGCCATCGTTTTTGCTAAGGTTTTGGTCAAAGGCCAAAAAGGGGCTTTATCCCATAGTGGCAAGTTAAGGGGAAAGGCAACACGGGGAAATACCGTGATCGGGGTAATTTATGGTCTTGGTTGTTAGGGGATTGGTTAATTGTTTATTGAGCTTGGTCTGGGTTTAAAAAAATCTCCCCGTACAGTGAGGTCATAGCCCTTACTTAATCATTAATACGATTATCCGGAATTATACCAGTAAATTTATATGGTTCTATATGGATTGCTATGGGTAGACAAATTTAAGTTATTAAGAAGATCTAAATGACTTGATGTTCAAAGAGGCCCTTGCTTTAGCGGTAAAGATTTTTCACAATTAACAGGAAAATCAGCTAAAGTGGACAACTTAGACACTTTTAGCCCTGGGTTGGCACCCAGGGTTATTAATGTTTTGCCCTTCCAGGGCTATAACCATTATTAAAAAAACAATCACAGGAGCACCCTGAAGGGGTGCCATATGGTTAACCCCGGGCAAGACGACAAAGGAGGCGCAGCCCAGGGCCTTGCCAGCAGTCGCTCTAAGCATTAGCCGCCAAAACTATTCATAATGTCAACCATTTTCCGTCCCGATTTCCATCGGGACCTTTTGCAGCCTTGAAAAGCCTTGCCAATAATCTACCTCCAATCAATTAAACAGAGGAGACCTGTAATTGAAAGTTTTAGCAAGTTTAGCCATACTAAATCATATAGAGCTATTTATTTCTCACAGATTCCACAGAATTAAAAAAACTTTTCTGTGAAAGATGGTTTGCTAACTTAGAGCTACTGATGTCTTTGCAGATATACATAATCAATAATAATTGCCCGCAGATGGCGAAGATAAGCGCAGAAAATAGATTCTTGAAATTTCATTATCGAAAATCTGCGAAATCCAAGTCTGAGGGCTATGGCCTTTGTCTGCAGACAGGCTATAACCGATCCTATTGCATAAGCCGGGATTTTGAGTGACAATGAAAGAGTGCCAGCCATGGCAGGCTAAGTGTTTCGGGTTTGCTCAGGGCAAAAAAAAAGCACCCCATCCGAAGAAAGGGTGCTTTAGCAGTTTGTATGTTATGGATTAAGCGATCTTTTTCGCTTCTTCTTTTTCCTGTTCGATTTCTTTTTTCATCAGGTCTACTACAATCGGAGTTGCAATGTAGATGGATGAATAAGTACCGATCAAGACACCGATAAACAAGGCAAAGGAGAAGCCTCTCAATACTTCACCGCCGAAGATCAACAATACGATCACCACAATCAAGGTGGTAGCGGAAGTGATAAGGGTTCTGGCCATGGTCTGGTTGATGGCGTCGTTGAACATTCTCACCAGTTTTGAGGTACCGCGGTTGGTAAGGTTTTCCCTGATACGGTCAAACACGATCACCGTATCGTTGATGGAGTAACCGATTACGGTCAGTACCGCTGCGATAAACACCTGGTCAATTTCGAAAGTAGCACCAAAGGCACTGGCAATCGCAAAAGCGGCTACCACGAACAGGGTATCATGAACCAATGCAATGATGGAGGCCAAAGAATACTGCCACTTGCGGAATCTCAACAAGATGTACAGGAAGATGGCAACTAAAGCAAAGAACATGGCTTCCATGGAAGAGTTCTTGATGTCGTCGGCCACTGTGGCACCTACCTTGGAAGATCCTGTGATGGCAAATGAGCTATCGTCCAGTTGAGTAGCGTCGTCGATATAAGACAAGCCGGTAACTTGGGCGATACCCTCTTTGACTTTTGTCTCTACTTCACTGTTCGCTTCATCAGAGTCTTCATTGATCAGGTAAGAAGTCGTTACTTTGATGATGTTAGTGGCGCCATAAGTTTTAGCTTCTATCGAACCGTCAAACTCCTTGTCCAAGCCCACTTTAAGTTCAGATGGTACAATCGGCTGATTGAATTCCACAATGTAAGAACGTCCACCGGTAAAGTCTACGCCGAATTTCAAGCCATTGATGGCGGCGAAAGCCAAACCAATAACAATGATCGCTGAAGAAATCAAATAGGCTACCTTACGCTTACCCAAGAAATCGATGTTCAGGTTGCTGAACAGGTTTCTGGAGAATGGTGTCGCAAAAGAGATTTTGCTTTGGTCACCTTTCTTGCTCAGCCAATAAACAATCACTCTGGTGATAAATACCGCAGAGAAGAAAGAAGAAGCAATACCGATCATCAATACGATGGCAAAGCCTTTTACCGGACCTTGGCCCAAGGCGTAAAGAATGGCACCGGTCAAGAATGTCGTAACGTTGGAGTCAAGGATGGCGCTGAAGGCCTTGCTATAACCGCTGTTGATGGCCTGGATAAGCCCAGCTCCATTGGCAAGTTCTTCTTTGATCCGCTCGAAAATCAATACGTTGGCATCGATGGACATACCGATGGTCAATACGATACCGGCAATACCCGGCAAGGTCAAAGCTGCTCCCAGCTGGGCCAGAATACCCAAAATGAAGAAGATGTTGAACACCAGTGCAGCAGTGGCCACAAAACCACCTTTGGCATAATATGCAATCATGAACAGCACCACGATTCCCAGACCGGCAATGATGGAGTTGATACCTTGAGCCTGTGCTTCTTTACCCAAGGTTGGGCCGATGATGGCTTCCTCTACGATTTTGGTAGGAGCAGGGAGGGTACCTGACTTCAGGATATTGGCCAAGTCCTTCGCTTCTTCGATGGTGAAGTTTCCGGTGATCTCAGATTGTCCGCTAGGGATTTCACCGATGATGTTCGGGGCAGTGTAGACATAGTTGTCCAATACGACTGCTATTCTTCTGCCAATGTTTTCGGCAGTCATTTTTCTCCATTTTCTGGCACCTTCAGCATTCATACTCATGCTGACAGCAGGATTGGAGCTTTGATCCAATACCTGTCTGGCATCGGTGATCACATCGCCTTCTAATGGAGCCTGTTCGGTTCCTCTTGGGGTTTCGATGCCGTGCAGTTCAAGCAGTTCCATTCCGTCGGCCTCACGTGGTTTCACTGACCACATAAAGGTAAGGTCTCTAGGAATAAGGGATTTGATGTCTTCTCTCTTGAAGATCCTGTTGATCGCTACCGTATCCTTTACTTCATATACCAGGCCGTAATTGGCTTTTAGCAGGGAGAAAAGCGGGGAAACTTCTGCAGAAAGGGAATCGGTTTCTCCTCCTTCTTCAGCAAGTTGACGCTCCAGGTCGGTAAGGGTGGTGTCTCCTTTAGTAGCTGTACCATCTCTTTCAGCTGTTTCTGGGCTGGTGATGGACTTTTGGGTTTTTGCCTCTGCTACCAGGGCAGAGTTGATGCGCTGAAGTACATCGCCGTATTCGTTGATCTCGGCGACTTTCCAGAACTGCAGCTTGGCCACGCCCTGAAGCAGGTTCCTCACCCTTTCCTGGTTGTCGACACCTGGCAGTTCGATCTGGATTCTACCGGTTCCCTGGATCCGCTGGATATTGGGCTGGGAAGTACCAAAACGGTCAATACGGGTTCTAAGGATGTTAAAAGAACGTTCGATGGCGTTCTCGATTTCCCGATCGATGATTTCCAGGATCTCGTTGTCAGAAGATTCCAATGAGATCCTGCCTCTATTGGCAGCAGTGGCATAGATGCTGTTCAGCTGCTTACCACCTGATTTTTCCTTCCAAGAGCTGTAAAACAGGTCAACGAATTTGTCATTGGAGGTTTTGGAAAGTGCCTCAGCTTCGGATACAGCCGCATTAAATGCTTCGTTTTGGCTGTTGCCCGCCAAGCCCTTTACGATCTCCACCGGGGATACGGCCAAGGTAACGTGCATCCCGCCCTGAAGGTCAAGGCCAAGACCAAGTTCGGTTTCTTTTACTTCTTTGAAAGTATAATCCGCTCCTAAGAAACTGTAGACTGGTTCTCTCCATACGGAGTCAAGATAAGCTTGTTTCTTTGCGAAGTCTAAGTTGCCTTCCGCATCTGTAGCGTAGGCAATCGCGTCCTCCTGGACGTTGCTTGATACGTAGGTAAATGACAGATAATACAGGCATAATGCTGTAACAATCACTGTCAAGAACACAATGATCCCTTTGTTTTGCATGATTTACTAAAATATAATTGAGTTACTTGATTACGATATTGATGCCCATAATCGGCTTATGGGGATGTGCTGGGGAAAACAAAAAAGTGAATTAAGGTGCGTTAGGTGCAATGATCCGTTCGAGAAGAACTTCCAGAAAATGGCTCGGATACCTGGACATGGTAGCCTGGGGCCTGGTAAACTGCTCTTCAAAACCTACAATCTCATAGATCAATTGCATGGTGTTTTGAGCAACTACGCTGGCAAAAGGTACTACGATGGCTTCGGTAGCCACATCCAAAAAGGTCTGGTGTTCTTGCTCCTCTCCATCGGCATCTCCCTGGATAAGCTCTTTTTTGTCAATGGAGCTTGTTTGGGGACTCACAAAAAAATGGGAATTGGCAATTACAAAGCAGCAAAAGACAACCAAAAGGATGTTGATCCTTTCTCTTATCAGTTGATATTTCCTGCTTTTATTGTCCATAGGAAGCAAATGTAGGTATTTTTTAAAACAAAAGCATTTTTTTCAAAAAAAATCACTTTTCACACAATAAAGCAAAAGAACGTTCATTGCAGCGGTGTGTTCGGTCCTTTTTACTAGGTGTTCATCCATTTCACCCCGCCTGTTTGGGGCAAGACTGCTTGTTTAACTGCTTAACATAACTACATTACAGTAGACCTTGGGTAAAATGGCGGGAAACATCACACTTTGATGATGATATTCTTTTTCCAAAGGTAATAGGCGGGCAGGAAAAGGAGGATCACCATCAGGAAGGCTCCGGCCAATGAGGCATTTTTAGGTAAAAGCCATTCGTTGAAAAGCACTTCTTGTAAGAAGAGTTTTAAGCTGACCGATTCCCCATTGAGGTCGACCTTGATATAGCCAAATAGTTTCGCGATTATCCCGGACAAGAAGAAGACCGTGATGGCGTTCATCCCGTATATTACGAAAGGAATGGACCACTTTGTCCAATGCTTGATATCCAGTATCCAATAGCATAGCGCCAAGCCCAGAAATGCCCAGCCTGCAGTATATAGCACAAATGAACTTGTCCACAAGGCTTTGTTCATCGGGAATATCAAGGACCAAAGCAGTCCCACGGCCAATAGCCCAACTCCCCAAATGAACCAGGCCTTTAACCTTTCTAAATGGTTTTGTGTTTGGGTAAGTACTTTTCCACAAAAGATACCCAGCAAACAGGTCACGATGGCGGGTAGCGTAGAAAACAAGCCCTCAGGATCCCATGTCTTGGTTTGGGACCACATATGGCCCATCAGGAATTGTCGGTCTATCCATGCGGCCAGGTTTGTTCCCGGTTCCAAATTGGCCGGGCCAATTCCCGGAACAGGTATCAGGGTCATCGAGGCCCAGTAGCCCACAAGCAGCGCCGCACCTGTGGCAAGTATCGTTTTAGGGGAAAAGTAAAGGTAGATTATCGTAGAGATGAAATATACAATGCCTATCCGTTGAAGTACCCCCGGAAAACGCAGGTTGGCCAGTTCAAAATAAGGGAAAGCGGTCAGGAGCAGTCCGAGACCGATGAGCTTCAGTGACCTGATCAGGGATTTTTTCAAGACAGTGCTTTGTGGTATCCCCTTTTTCAATTGGCCTCCCACAGATAGTTCTATAGCCACTCCCACAATAAAGAGAAAGAAGGGGAAAATCATGTCCGTAGGGGTGCAGCCGTGCCATTTGGCATGCAATAGGGGTGAATAGGCTGAAGACCATGATCCTGGATTGTTTACCAAAATCATGGCAAATATGGTTATACCCCTAAAGACATCTAGGGAGAGAATGCGTTTGCTGGCCATAAAAAAAGCGATTAGGTTATTTTTAATCGCTCATAAATTAGTTAAACTATATTTCGTTAACAAAAAAATTAATCAATGTTTTCGTCTAGCTCAATGGTACACTGTAGCACAAGATTAACCGAATGATAATAGAACTGCTGATTGATCTTATCAAATGTGTCCGTTGATTTATGATAATCTTCATGGTCTTCTACCCCAAAGTATACATAAGGGATATTTTTGGCATGGAAGGCGGCATGGTCAGAGGCATGGGTCCAGTCGTCATGTCCTGTTCCGGGGATATCATGGCCAAACTTGAGGCTTACTTTTTGGTCCGCTGCGGCCATTTCCAGGATAGGTTTTAGTTGCGGGTAATGCTGTGTGCCGGAGGCGTAAAGTTCGTTTTTGTCGCTCCGGCTGATCATGTCCATATTGATATTGAGCAGCACCTGTTCCAGTGGGAAAGGAAAGTCCCTGACGAGGGCCTTAGCTCCCTGTAGGCCCATCTCTTCTGCATCCAAGGCCGCAAAGATGATGGAATGCTTTGGGGCATTCTTTGAAAAGTATTCAGCCAAAGCCAGGAGTGCTGCCGTTCCGGAGGCATTATCATCTGCTCCATTGTATATTTTTCCCTCCCTGGTGCCTATATGGTCATAATGTGCCGTGATGACGATGATCTTGTTGGAAGCTTTTCCCGGGATAAATCCTATTATATTGGCCGCGTTTTCTATTTCCTTTTCTGCTTTGAAGTGAAAATACTGCGTGAAATCATCGTATTGGCTGGTCAGTCCCAACTCTTCGAAGCGGTCTCGGATATATTGCCTGGCTTGTAGGTTGCCCTCAGTAAGCGGGGCCCTTCCCGCCAGCTCATCAGAAGCCAGGTACTTGAGGTCATTGATGAGCTTTTTCCGCTCAATGGCCTGTGCATTAAGTAATGGGGGTAAGAGGATGAAAAGCAATAAAACGAGGATTTTGGTCGTTTTCATGGGATTCTAGGTTGATAAGAGCAAAGTAATTCGGTGAAAATACTAATTTAGTCTTTTGGAATGATCAAATCTCAAATGAAATATATTTCCTGTTGGTTTTTCAGTTTTATGTTGACTGCTCAAACTTTTGGCCAAAACCAATTACCTGAAAATTTTTTAGATGGCAAGACAGTCGTCCTGGTTTCCTGCTCACCATCAGCCCGGCCTATTCTGGCTTGGGAGCAGGTGGCCAAACAGCTCCATCCAGCTTTGGTAGCGGCAGGTGGAGATCCTGTAGCTTATTATGAACTGGAGCAAGTGGTGCTTTCCGAGGAGATTCAGGCAGCTTACGCGCAGCACTTTCAACAGCGGATGATACGGAATATAGCGGCCCTAAGCCGTAAGAGTGACGGTGAATTTGTCCTCAATATCATGGAATTCAGCGGTAATAGGAACATGATCCATGCTGGAGACCATTGGTCCGTGAGGGCCGGTAGCCTGACAGAGCTGGAGGATTTACTGAAGAGCGCGGGGGAACAAGTGAAGACCAAAAATCTGCTGGTGTTGGATGTCCCTGCTTTCCTTCCGCCCTTGGTAGGTGGAGGATCCCTCAACGGTGATACTGGCGTTAGGTCCCTTACGGGACGTTTTCTGGCAAAGAATCCACTTAACCTGGACGTGTTTAAGCTAGGGATTCCCCTTTCAGGTGCATCGGGAGAAGAGGCTTTGCTGACGCGTTTCCGCTATGACCTTATTGGAAAATCTGTTGATCAGATCACGGCAGCGCAGAAGGCAGAAAGAGCCAGCCTCGAAAGTATCTTTAGCCAATATTATCCTTATGAGACCGTTTTTCTGACCGAGATCAGATCTGATGAGGCCTTGATCAAGGACAAGGTGCAGTTTGTATTGATGCGGGTCGAAGGAAGAGAGGGGGATCTCATGGAAAGTATGGGGCTGGACCCAGGAAGCCTTGATGAGCCCGACAGGATAGTGGTGAAATACTATATCAAGTTTTTGGTAAGGAACGAATTGTATCTTGGCCCTACCTGGGACGCCAGTCCGGATGGTAAAGAAGCTTTGACCAATTTTTTAAAGAATCTTCAGGTTGCTGAATAAAAGTAGGTGTTTACTCGATGATTTAACCCGAATTCCAAGACTTGGAAAAAGTAGCGTACAATAGCTAAGGTATGAACCCGAGTTCGATTTAAAAACAATGAAATAGGATCGCTGCGTTATTGCGAGAAGTCAACATTTTCTCAAACATAAAGGAGTTGGATGACAGATATCAGTCCGCCCTCTTTCCCCCCTAACCCCCTTAAGGGGGAACTCCTCCCCACCTTGAACACCCTGTCAATGGTAACCCTTTTGTGTTTGGGTAAGTGTGGGAGGAAAGGGTGTGGCAATCTTCTTATTGTGAGATTCCCACGGCTTCCTTCTCGCAATCCTACACCAAGCCCTGTTTGGCTCCAGACAAGCTCGGAATGACGTCTTTGAAACTTGAACTGAGATTATGACATAAGTTAGATGGAAAAATGCAATAGAAAATCTACTATGGCCTGAAACTGCTTTAAAATCAGTCGCTTCGCTACTGTTTTTGCCTCTGCCTGGCGGCTAGACAGGTTCACCATCCGCCGCGGCCTTTAGGTTTGTAGGGTAAAGTATGAATAAAAATATGTAGCTGATCCGAGACCTCTGCGGAAATACATTGTGAATTTTGAAGCGGATGGCATGATTACGTTCAATCATTTTTACTTCACCCCCAGAATTGAAGCCATGCTAACAGCCATTAATAAATATAAATATCCATAAAAAAGTCCTGCCTCGGCTGAGGCAGGACTGAACATATTAGGGAATCTTTGCTAATTACCAAGCCCTGAACTGGGGTGGGGTGATATCATTCATCCTTAGGTAGACCACCAGGTTACCCCTGTGGTGGATGCCGTGGGAGTCAATCAAGCCTTCCACTTGTCTTCGGGTGATTTTATTGCCGCCAAACACCTCTACCTCTTCTGCCAATTCATCTTCCGATAGGGATGAAAAGGTTTCGGCCACAAAATCAAAAGAGGTGGCAATGGCATCCTTTAACTCCGCTTTGCTCATATTGTGATTTTCAAAATCTACTCCCGGATCTCCTTCTTTAAGGAATCCGTTTGCCATCATTACATTCCCTCCCGCTATATGCAGGAGCAGTTCTTTGAAACTTCGTACGTCATCGGTGGGCTTGTAATCCAGTTTGTCCTCTGGCATGGCTTCCAAAATCTCTATGGTGTAAGCCTTCATGTTTTCCCATTTGGAAATAAATTCATTCTGGGAGGTTTGGGCCTGTGCAGCATACATAGACATAGTACTCAGCAGGAAAACCAAGCTGAATAATTTGAAAATATTTTTCATGATACATTGGGTTTGGTTGACAACCTAATTTCGTGAAGTTTGGCGACAAAAAGTAACTAATAAGACAAAATATTATCCATAGAATCCGAGAATCTGATCTATTTTCTATCTTTGGGATTATGAAAATTGGATCTGTCTGTTGGATTGTATTGTTGCTGTTGCTGGGGTGTGAAAAGACTTACTTGCCGAGGCCAAAAGGGTATAACCGTATAGACCTGCCCTCAAGGGAGTTTGTTCCTTTGAAAGGGGACTACCCGTATCAATTTGACCGTTCGGTAAATAGTTTGGTGGAGGCGGATTCATTTAATTTGGAAGAGAGGTATTGGATAAATCTGAATTATCAGGCTTTGGGGGCAAAGGTGCATCTCACTTATAAGCCCATAATGGGAGAGGAGCAAAACTTAAAGAGTTATTTGGACGATGCCTTTAACCTCACAGCCAAGCATCAGGTGAAAGCCTACAGCATTGAAGAGGGAGTAACAAGAACCCCAAAGGGATACGTGGGAGTGGTGGCAGAATTAAGCGGGGAAGTCCCTACCCAGTTTCAGTTTTTCGTGACCGATTCCACCCAGCACTTTCTTAGAGGAGCGTTGTACTTTAATACCGCCGTAAAAAATGATTCCTTGGCTCCCGTGATCGCTTATATCAAAGAAGACATGATGCATTTGATCAACACACTGGAGTTTAAAAACTGAGGTCTGGTTTTTGCGAGGTGTTTAATTCAGAAACCGTAATTATATATTTATTTCCCCATGATTCGACGTATTAGGCCATTTGTAGCGCTTGTTCTACTGGGCGCCTGTGTGGCTAGCAAGAAAAGTCCAACTCCCCAGCCTGTGCCCCCGGCACCGCCCGCGCCACAAGAGCATGAGGTGTCCAAACCCGTGACGGATGAAAAGGTCCCTGATGCGGTGGAGGAGCATGCATCGGAGAATTTCCCGGAGTTTGTAGCTCCTCAGCGGGAGATGCGCGGTGTCTGGATAGCCACAGTGGCAAATATAGACTGGCCAAGTTCGGGTACTGACAGCTTTGAAAAGCAAAAGCAGGATTTTCTTCAGATTTTGGATTTTTACAAGCAGCATAATTTCAATGCGGTTTTTGTGCAGGTCCGGGCTGCAGGGGATGCATTTTATTCCTCCCGCTTGGCCCCCTGGTCAAGGTATTTGACGGGAAAAGAAGGGAAGGCACCAGATACCAAAGTAGATCCATTGGTCTGGATGATCCAGGCCGTTCATGAGCGGGGGATGGAGTTTCATGCCTGGCTGAACCCCTATAGGGCCACGTTTAACCTGGATAGGGAAACGCTTAGTCCCGAGCACGATTATTTTCGCCATCCCGGATGGATGGTGAAATATGGCACCAAGTACTATTATAACCCGGGCTTGCCGGAGGTAAGAAAGCACATGCTGGATATTGTCGGTGAGGTGGTCAGAAATTACGAGGTAGACGGTATCCATTTTGATGACTATTTCTATCCATATAAAATAGCAAATGTCCATTTTGATGATCAGGCTGCTTTTAATAAGTATGGAAATGGTATGGCCTTGGACGACTGGAGAAGGAAGAACGTGGATCTTTTGATACAAAGCGTGGGCAACCTGGTGCATACCGAAAAGCCTTGGGTGCAGTTTGGCGTAAGCCCGTTTGGGGTCTGGAGAAATGCCTCTGTGGATCCTCAAGGCTCTGATACCCGAGCAGGTCAAACCAATTATGATGATCTTTATGCTGATCCGCTTTCTTGGGTGAACAATGGCTGGGTGGATTATTTGGTTCCACAGATTTACTGGAGCATGGACTTCCCCCAGGCAGCCCATAAAAAATTGGTACAATGGTGGGGGGAAAAGGCAAAAGGCACTAAGATTTACATAGGAAATGGGCCTTATAAGATAAGAAATGATGCGGATCAGGCCTGGAAAGACAGCTATGAAATTCCTAATCAGGTGGCCTTGGCACGACAGAATGAAGCGATCAAAGGCAATGTGTATTTTAGAGCGCGTTCTTTGATGGGGGGAAACAGAGATGTGGCCGGTTTACTTATGCAAAACCTGTATAATAAGCCTGTTCTAGCGCCGGGCAAAGCCCTCACCGGGGTGATTCAAAACCTGCAGCCGGTCATCGATGGGAAACATATGTCCACAAAAGGACTTCAGCTCAGCATTGGGAATGCCTATTTGGCGAAGTCGGTCGTACTTTATGGGTACAGTAGACAGGGAAAATGGGAGATGATCGAAGAGCAATATACCGCCACCTCCATAGATGGGGAAACGTTTATGTTTGACCATTTTCTTCTGCATCAATATGATTACCTGGCTTTGGGCTTTTTGGGCAATTATGGGGAGTCCTCCGAGGTGAAAATATGGAGGCCATAGGCTAGTAAAGACTGTTGCTTCAATTCAAGAGTGCTTTTAAAGTCCTCTGTTGACTGTTCACGTTCGACAGTAGATCATGATTTGTAAACCTTCCAGGCTTTGTACGCCTAATGTTATAGTGTCTGGAAGCTGTATCCTAAACCTGCAAGTATAGATGACAGTCCACATCGACAGTCCACGGTCGACCCTGGTGGACTGTCGACCGTTTCATAACCAATAAAAAAAGGCCATTCCAAATATTCTTGGAATGGCCTTTTTTTGTTGGTGGTTGCTTTTCGCGTTAGAAAAGTTTGATTTTGCTCCATCCTTTAAAGAGGATAATGAAGCCGGCTGCACTGATTACTGTGGCGATGGTTGCTGACAGGGTATTGTCATAGATCCAAAAACCGATCGCAAACAAAGCTGAATAGATGGCAATAGAGCCGGTAACCATAAGGCCGATTTCAAAAGGCAACTGCCCTTGCTCGGCTTCCACTTCCGGATACCTGTTTAACAATTTCCTCCAGCCGTAAGCAGCTGGCTTAACTTTTTGATAGAAGGATAGCAGTACCGTGTCTTTCTCTGGTTTGGTCAATAGCGTAACGGAAAGCCAGGTGACGGTGGTAATTCCCACACCGTAAAGAAGCTTCAGGTACTCCATGCCTTCAGGGATATCAATAAATCCATATTTTGGATTAATGGTCTCGAAGAAAATAGCAACGATAAAGGAAATGATCATGGCCGAGATTTCAGTATAAGCATTGATTCTCCACCAGAACCAACGTAGGATAAATATCAGGCCGGTTCCTGCACCGATTTGCAATAAGATATTAAATGCTTCCAAAGCATTGGAAAGTGCCAGGGCCAAAAGCGCGGCCAAGCCCATTAATACAACCGTAGAGATACGGCCTACGGCTACCAGTTCCTTGTCACTCGCTTCCGGTTTTACGAACCTTAGGTAAAAGTCATTTACCACATAAGAAGATCCCCAGTTCAGGTGGGTGGACAAGGTAGACATCACCGCTGCGATCAAGGAGGCCAATACGATACCGATCAGTCCGGTCGGCAAGAAGGTCAACATGGCAGAATAGGCCAGATCATTGCCCAATTTATCTGCAGGCATATGAGGGAAGGCTTCTTGCATATCGCTGATTTGTGGGAAGATGATCAGGGAAGACAAGGCAATGATGATCCACGGCCAAGGTCTAAGGGCATAGTGTGCCACATTAAAGAACAAAGTAGCGCCGATGGCATTTTTTTCGTCTTTTGCAGACAGCATCCTTTGGGCGATATAACCCCCACCACCTGGCTCAGCACCAGGGTACCAAGTAGCCCACCACTGAATGGCTATTGGCATGATCAATAGTGGGATCACTAAGTTCATGTCGTTAAAGTCAGGGAACAAAGACAGTTTGTCTGACACATTGGGATGCGAAAGTAAATTGTCCAATGAACCAATTTCCGGTAAATCCAAAATGTAGAAGGCTGCACCAATGGCACCGGCCATCGCGATAAAGAACTGGAAGAAGTCTGTCAGCAGTACCCCTTTCAGTCCTCCAAGGGAGCTATAAATTACGGTTACAATAGAGGCGATCAGTAAGGTCTCCACCGGGGTAAGGCCCAGCATTACCCCGCCGATCTTTATGGCTGCTAAAGATACGGTCGCCATAATGACAATATTAAAGAACACCCCCAGGTACAAGGCCCTGAACCCTCTCAAAAAGGCTGCGGCTTTGCCACTGTAACGCAATTCATAAAATTCCAAGTCGGTAGTAATCTCGGATCTTCTCCAAAGTTTAGCGTAAACGAAAACGGTCAGCATACCTGTTAGCAGGAAAGCCCACCAAACCCAGTTACCTGAAACACCGTTTACACGGACAATGTCAGTGACCAAGTTGGGAGTATCTGCAGAAAATGTGGTGGCCACCATGGACACACCCAATAACCACCAAGGCATGTTTCGCCCGGACAGAAAGAAATCCTTTGCGCTTTTACCGGCTGATTTCGATGTAAATAAACCTATCAATAAGGAGATGATGAAAAAGGCCGCAATAATGCCCCAGTCAATTGGAGAAATGTTCATAATTTCCTATTCTATTTTATGTGCTTGTAATATTCCTTTTTTTAACAAAATTTCGAGCGGCTGCCCTGGCTTTAATTTGTTTTATAAAATTTTATAATTAATAAATCTTACTTAACAAATAAATTTCACTAATGTATTCATTTATTCATGAAATACAAAAAATGAATTTATGTTACCTTTATTTTAATTTTCCCAAAGAAAATAAATATTGACGAAA
>NZ_BAAHAP010000079.1:0-23276 GCF_054777495.1 Echinicola sediminis
GGGGAGAATCTCTATGAATTTTCTTCGATCAAGAAGTTCGTAGATCCAGAAGCAGTGAATACGGGAAGTTCCTGGGCTTATCCTTTTCAGAGAAAAATGGCCTTTGGTGTAGACATCGATTTGTATTTAGAATGATTAAGATCATGAAAAAATACATCATATTATTGAGCGCCATGTTGGCATTGGGCGCATGTAATGAGGATTTTATGGATAGGTATCCGCAGACCTCAGTAGCGCCGGAGGCGTTTTTCAAAAGTGAACAAGACCTGGAGCTATATGTAAATGGACTTCTTTCACTGGAAAGCCCATGGGGGGCTTATCACGGTGACCAAAGCAGTGATAATATGGCGACTACGGCTGCTGTGGAAATCAAGAGTATGATGATCGGCAGTCCAAGTTCTCAAACCATTACTGGCGGATGGAGTTGGGGAAGATTAAGAAATATCAATTATTTTTTAGATAATTATGAACAAGCAGAAGCCTCAGAAGAGGCTAAGGCCCACTTTGCAGGGCTTGCCAGATTTTACAGGGCCCAATTTTACTATGACATGGTCAGAAGGTATTCGGATGTGCCTTGGTATGAAACTACCCTGAACCCTTCTGATGAAGCGCTTTATAAGGCTCGTGATCCAAGAGAACTTGTAATGGAAAACATCATGGTGGATCTGGAATATGCAGCAGAGAATGTAAGAGATTTGGTGCCTTCCGGCACACCTGATGTTTGGGCTGTAAAGACATTTTATGCCCGTGTGGCACTTTATGAAGGTACATACAGAAAATACCATGGTGAATTGGGGCTGGAGAACACCTCCAAAGGGTTTTTTCAAAAAGCCAGGGATGTCGCCAAAGAGATCATGGATTCAGGGAATTTTTCTGTCCATGGAGATTATCTGGCCTTATTTAACAGCGAGAACCTTCTTAACAATCCTGAGGTGATCTTGGCAAACCTGTATGATACAAGTAAGGACCGATGGGGTTTTGACGGCGGGACCTTGTTTGGGGATTATGAGCAATCTCCCTCCAAAGATTTGGTAAAGAGTTACCTTATGGCTGATGGAAGCCGGTTTACCGATATTCCGGGACATGAGACTATGGGCTTTGTGGAGGAGTTTCAAAGCAGGGATTCTCGCTTGATGCAGACATTTGTTTATCCTGGCTGGATCCGTCGAGCTGAGCCTACCCAGTATGTTCAGGCTTTGAACAAAAACTTTACGGGCTATCACCAGAGAAAAGGATATCCCAATACTAGTGTTTCCAATGATCAACGGGAATTAGATTTCCCGGTTTATCGATATGCGGAGATATTGTTGACTTATGCGGAAGCCAAGGCGGAACTGAATGAGCTTAACCAAGGGGATCTGGATATATCAGTTAACCTGTTGAGGGATCGGGCAGGCATTCCAGATTTGGATATGGCTGCTGCCAATGCGAATCCGGATGGGTTCTTGACAGCTAAATATCCTAATGTGAGCGGAGAAAATACAGGGGTGCTGTTGGAGATAAGAAGGGAACGAAGAGTAGAATTTGCCCTTGAAGGTTACCGATATGATGATCTGATGAGATGGAATGCGGGTAAGCTATTGGAAAATATCCCTGAAGGAATGTACTTTGCCGGTTTGGGCAAATATGATATGACAGGTGACGGAATAGAGGATATTATCCTAGTGGGAAAGGATACTGATATTCCTACCGGTGAGAACAAGGAGAAGAATAGCTTGGGAGAAACCCTGATTTACTACAAAGCTGGGGCCTTTGGAGAAAGTGTAGATGTTTATTTGAAAAATGGCGAAAGCGGTGGAACTATGGTGACAGACATTAAAGAGAGGAACTTTATGGAACCAAAGTATTACTACCGTCCTATTCCTATTCAGCAAGTGACCCTTAACCCTAATCTTGAACAGATTTTCGGTTGGGAGTAAATGATCCAATTTAACATTCAAATGGCTTATCTACTGTTAGATCAAGCCATTTGGTGTTTCATTTTGAACGGGTTAGATATATGATGATAGTTAGAGGCTTGGTCTTTTTACTGGTTGGATTGATGTCTTTTTGCGCATGCCAAAAAGCACCAGGTTCAGGAACCGAGTTTTCGGTTATGGTCTGGAATATTTGGCATGGAGGAAAGAGTGAAAACATCGGAAGAGACGGAGTGGAGGATGTAATAGGAATTATCAAGGCCTCGGGGGCAGATGTGGTTTTGATGATCGAAACGTACGGTTCCGGAAAGCGGATAGCGGATGAGCTTGGTTACCACTTCCATTTGATTGCTGAGCCTGGGACGGCAGAGGATGATCCTAGGGTAAACCTTTCGGTTTTGAGCCGCTTTCCCATTCTAGAGCGCATAGATTTCTACCATTATTTCAATATTGGTGGGGTGCAAATAGATTTGGGCCAGGGCAAGAAGTTGTTGTTTTTTGACACATGGCTCAATTACCAGCCTTGGCATGACCAGCCCCATTTGATGGATAAGAGTTCAGAGGAGTTGGTGGCCTGGGAAAAATCTGGAACTAGAGAAAAGGAGGTGACTACCATTCTGGAGCATCTTGGGCCCTATTTACATAATACGGAAAAGACCCCTGTAATTCTTGGGGGGGACTTTAATGTGTGGTCACACTTGGATTGGACAGAAGAGACAAAGGGGCTGCATGGGGAAAAAGTAGTGTCTTGGTGGACAAGCTCTCAATTTGAAAATGCTGGTCTTAAGGACAGTTTTCGTGAAGTAAATCCGAATCCACTTTCTCATCCAGGGATTTCTTGGGGAATGCCCGATAAGAAGGATGACCACCGGATTGATTACCTCCTGTACAAAGGAGATCGACTTGAGGTCATGGAATCAGAAGTGCACAAGGTAGATTTCAATCAACCTTTTCACTACCAGGGAAAGGTATTCAATTTTCCCTCAGACCATGGTTTTGTCTGGACAAAGTTTAAATTTAATTAACTGATGAAAAAACTATTAATTATAGCGCTGCTCTTCCATGTAGCTTTTCAGGGTACAGCGCAGGAAAAAGTCAAAAAAGCAATTTTTGTTATAGTAGATGGGATTCCTGCTGATGTTATAGATAGCGTCGACACTCCCAATTTGGATAAAGTGATAGCGGAAGGAGGTTTTGCCAAAGCCATCATGGGCGGGGATGTGGGGACTTACAGCCAGACCCCCACCATTTCAGCCGTAGGCTACAATACCTTGCTGACCGGAACCTGGGTGAACAAGCACAATGTTTGGGGCAATTCCATCAAGAAGCCGAATTATAATTACCACACCATTTTTAGGCTTTTTAAAGAAGCCCATCCGACTAAAAAGACGGCGATATATTCAACTTGGCTGGATAACCGTACCAAACTGGTAGGGGCCAACCTGCCTGAAACGGGGAATTTTACCTTTGATTATTTCTTTGATGGTTTCGAGCTGGACAGTCTCAACTATCCCCATGATGATGAAAGGATGTATATTCATTTGATTGACGAGACGGTGTCCAAAGAAGCTGCCCGCCATATCAAGTCGGAGGCTCCGGACCTTTCGTGGATGTATTTGGAGTATTCTGATGATATGGGGCATAAGTACGGGAACAGTCCCCAGATGATAGACGGGGTAAAGAAGGCAGATGTACAAATCGGAAGGGTTTGGGAGGCGATAAAATTCCGTGAGACCCATTTTGAGGAAGATTGGTTGATGGTGATTACCACTGACCATGGCAGGAGTGAGAATGGCTTTGACCATGGGGGGCATAGCGAACGTGAAAGGATGATTTGGATTGCTACCAATGCCGCAAATACCAATGCTCATTTCGAGGCAGTGCCTGAGATGGTGGATATTTTGCCTTCTATGGCCAATCATCTTGGTTTGGAGATACCGAAGAAACATGCCATGGAGCTGGATGGGGTGCCCTTTATTGGTAGGGTAGACGCCGCTGACTTAAAAGCTGCCTTGACGAATGATGAAATCACCATGAAGTGGAAAGCTTATTCCAAGGGGGAAAAGGCAAGGATCTGGCTTTCCACGACCAATCATTTCAAGGAAGGTGGCCTGGACAATTACTGGTATATGGGCGAGGTGGATGTGGAAGCAGAGAAGGCAAGTTTTTCCTTGCAGGGAACCCGGTCATCGGTGTATAAAGTTGTGCTGGAAACCCCTTCGGGCCATCTTAACTATTGGATAGTAAGTGGGGGTAATGAGTCCTCAAAATAGGGTGTTATTAAGAGTAAAGGGGGGAAATTGGTCGGCAGTGTTGGGCGATGAATTGCAGAATCGGTTAACTGTTTAACTGATAGGTCAAGGTTAATCCTTAAGCTTGGATGAAAATCCGGCAGGTCACCGGAAAGCTGTTTTTCCGGAGGCCTTAAGGTTAATTTATAATGCCCAATAGTGAGTGATGAATGTCATACAAAATGACTTATTATCGAATGACTTATTGAAAAAGTAACTCAATAACCCCGTATCCTAAAGGGCATACAGCCAAAAAAAGTAGAGGGTCCAAATAGCAAAGGGAGCTGTCAAGAAAAGACGGCTCCTTTTTTTGTTGTGGCCAAATACTTTCGGACATTTGTGAACTGTTATTTTATTTAATTGTCCCATATATAATGTTCAATAGAGATATATACATAGAAAGAAGGGCCAAGCTCAAAGCAAAAATGGGGAGTGGTCAACTGCTGTTTCTAGGCAACGATGAAGCAAGCATCAATTTTGCACACAACTGGTATCCTTACCGACAGGACAGTACCTTCCTTTATTACTTCGGTATTTCTTTGCCAGGTTTGGTGGCAGTGATCGACTGTGACGAGGATAAGGATTATATTTTCGGAAACGACTATGAGATAGACGATATTGTCTGGACGGGTCCCCAGCCCACCATTGCGGCTTTGGGAGAGCAAGTGGGAGTGGTCCATACGGCTCCCTTGAGTCAGCTGTCCAAAGTGCTGAGAGCAGACAGCCATGTTTTACCACCTTATCGGGCAGAGCATGTGTTAAAATTAAGGGAGATACTAGGGAAGTCTGTCGAAGAGGTAAAGGATATGGCTTCTGTTCCCTTTATTAAGGCAGTAGCCGCGCAACGGAATATCAAGTCCGAGGAAGAGCTCGAAGAGCTTGAGCGGGCTGTTTCCATTACTTCGGTCTTACATCTGGCGGTGATGGAAGCCACTAAGCCCGGAATGAAGGAGCATGATTTGGTGGCCATTGCCAACAAAATTGCAAGGGGCAATAATGTCTCCCTGTCCTTTCCTCCTATAGCGACCATAAATGGACAGACGCTTCACAATCACTACTATGGCAACACACTGAGTGAAGGAGACATGGTCTTGTTTGATTGTGGTGCCGAATCCCCCGAATTTTATGCCGGGGACATGACCAGAACATTTCCGGTGACAGGTCACTTCAACCCTCGGCAAAGAGAATTGTATGAAGTGGTCTATCGTGCGCACCGTGCTGCGGTGACTTCTTTGAAGCCGGGAGTCAAGTTTAAGGATGTCCACTTATTGGCAGCAGAAAAGCTGGTGGAAGGACTCAAAGAGGTTGGATTGATGAAAGGAGATACCAAAGAAGCCGTAGCTTCTGGGGCGCATACCATGTTTTTCCAATGCGGTCTGGGACATATGATGGGACTGGATGTGCATGATATGGAAAACCTGGGTGAACAATATGTGGGATACACTTCAAAATTGAAAAAATCCACTGAATTTGGGCTGAAGTCACTTCGTTTAGGCAAAGCACTAGAAGTGGGAAATGTGCTCACGGTGGAACCGGGCATTTATATCATTCCTGAACTGATCGATATGTACAAAGCTTCCGGACAACACGATGAATTCATCAATTACAAACAGTTGGAATCCTATAGGGATTTTGGAGGCATTAGGGTGGAAGAGGATTTTGTCATTACTTCTGATGGGGCTGATCTCTTAGGAACTCCCCTGGCCATAGCACCTGACGATGTGGAAGGAGTGAGGACAGCGGCAATGAACAAAAGGTAGAAAAATATCCAGCAAGCTCCCGGTAAAATGCCGGGAGTTTTTTTGTTTAACCAAACCGCATGGCGTCTTGGGTGAATTTGGAAGGGCGGTGACTGACTAAATGGCAGGTGGTTTAGAAGAATAGACAGTTCTGATCATCCAATGAATCCATAACTTATTCACCCAATAACCGTCTCATTGTCAATGGGAGACCACAATTAAACATGAATGTCAAGTACCGGAGGAAGAAGGAAAAAAATGGCACTATCCTTGAGAAAGGAAATCCGCAAGATTTCTGGGGATTCCACCGGGAACAATACTAAAATGTTCTAAATTTGCCGCGATGCGACAGTTTGCCAAAATAGTGATGAGTATGTTTTTGCTGATAATGGTGACTTTGCTCCTTGAAGAAATGGAGCAAAGGACTGTTAGTAGCAGTGATAAAGCTTGTCCATCGGGAATTTGGGGAGAAAAGGGGCATCTTTGCAAAGACCTCACTTCCTTTAGGCAGGCTCAGCGGGAAGAAAATCAAGACTTGCTGGATGATGAACATCATACGGTCAAGAACTTTTTGATGAAGGCCAAAGCGTTTATTTTGCTAGGGCAGGATTATCATTTTGACTATTCATTGAGGGATATCCAAGTTCCTTTGTCCCAAACTTATTACACTTTTGAAGGGAGGGCTCCACCACAGTGCTGAACTTATTCCCTAATAATTCACTTATTGTTTAGTAATTGCAAGAATGACCGCTTTTAGAGACGCGGAGCAAATCATTGCTTGTTGATTTATTCCTAATGATCTATTCCAATTAAAAATGATATATATTATTCTTCATACCTTTTTGTTGAGCATATCTCCGTTTGGGGAATCCAGGGTGGGCATTCCTTACGGAGTGATCAATGGCTTGGATCCGATGATTGCCTTGGTGGTGGGGCTGGTGGGCAACCTACTGGTTTTTCCTGTGCTGATGTTTCTCATAGATACATTTAATGAAAAGCTTTGGCAATATAGGCTGTATAAAAACCAATCGGTCAAGCTGATGAGAAGGGCAAAGAGTGGCGTAGGGGACAAAATCCAGAAATACGGATTTTGGGGCTTGATGGTGTTCGTGATGATCCCTTTGCCATTTACCGGAGTGTATATGGGGACAATTGCTGCTTATATCTTTAAGCTGCCGAGAACGCAGTCCTTTATGGCCATCGGAGTAGGGGCTGTTATTTCATGCTTGATCTTGGCCTTTGGCTCTCATTTGGGCAAAATGGGAGTAGGCTTGATTTGATAAGAACTGTTTACGGATTTAATCAATAGGATAAAAATACCCCAGATGGGGTATTTTTTTGTTTTATAGGATTTAGTAGGTTTATGGATTCGTTTGTTTGTATATGACAACTGGAGTCACAAATTCAAATGAATGCTGATTTTTGAATACTTTATTTACCAGCAAAAGACCTATGGAGTAGGGCTGATATAGCTGGTGAAAAGCAAAAGGAGTTATTATGATACCGGATCCACAAAATCAATTTGGGCAAAAAGTAATTTTTTCACAAGATCCCGTCACTTCCAATGGGATAGGAACTGCAGGATTGGTGGTTTCCATATTGGGGATATTCCTGGGATGGCTTCCCTTTTTTGGGTGGTTGGTTTGGGCAGTGGGATTTATTTTATCCTTAATTGGCGTGTTTAAGCCAAAACCCGTAATGGCCATCGCAGGTTTGGTGATTTCTGCTCTGACAGGATGTTTTGTCATTTTACCGTTTATCCTGTCTATTTTAGCTGCCATTTTTGGGGCCTTTATGGTGTTCTAAGAATATTTTATGAGTCCCACATGGAGATATTGAAGATGCCGGGCTGTTCCTAAACTTCAGGGAAAGTGGGGATTTGATTATCTTTACTTGTAAATAGCGCCTTGCAGTTTACTTGCTCCTTCATGCTGATCCATCTCCATTCCATAATAATCAGAAAGTTAACCTTTTATCTTGCTGTACTGCTTTTGCTGCCTGCCTGTAACTCGGAAAGAAGCGAAAATAAGCAGGGTGAAGCGGAAGAATTAAAGAAAAAAGAATTTTTTATAGTTCCGGGTGAAGATGAACCCATCGATTCAGCATTGATCCAAAGGGGTAAAGTCTTGATTTCATACGCTGATTGCTACGAATGTCATCGGGAGGAAAGTGTCGGTAAGGGGCCTTCGTTTTTGGATATTGCCAAAAGGTACCCCAATAATAAAGTCTATGTGAATTTGTTGGCCAGAAAAGTGATCTCAGGTGGTACGGGTATTTGGGGAGATCCGGTCATGCCACCACATCCAAAGCTACAAGAAGAAGACGCCAAGGCTATGGCTGCTTATGTGCTTTCTTTTGATCTAAAGCAATAAAGATTTCTTTTTGAACCATTAAGTTATTAAGGAAATTAAGTGGATCAGCCTTCATGTTCTTAATGCCTTAATGTTTGGAAACATAAGTGTCTGAAGTTGGAATGGAGTCCGAGTAGTGGTTTTCAATTTTCTTAAACATCTTTCTCAAGCACCTTTAGTTTCTTTTTGAACCATTAAGCTATTAAGGAAATTAAGTGGATCAGCCTCAATGTTCTAAATGCCTTAATGTTTAGAAACATAAGTGTCTGATATTGGATTGAAGTTGGAATGGAGTCCGAGTAGCGGTTTTCAATTTTCTTAAGCGTCTTTCTCAAGCACCTTTAGTTTCTTTTTGAACCATTAAGGTATTAAGGAAAGCCAACCTTAATGCCTTCATGTTTTTTTAGTAAAATTGCTTGGCATTGGTTTGAACTGCGCTTGAAACTTAACGTTCTTTTTTTTCTGGACACCACCATCTGAAAATGTTTGAATCAAAAAAAATAGGCTAAGGGTGAGAAATCCCTTAGCCTATTTAAGTTTTACCGGCCTGATTTTTATTTCTCGCTTACCTTCTTGCTGGCTGTTAGACTCATGGGGCCTTCTGAAGAACTTACTTTGCCGACCAGATTTTCTCCTTTCTTTTCCAAAGTAGTCTTTGTTACGTTGCCCTCTACCCAGATTTCAAAAGACAATTTTCCGTCCTTGATGCTTATGTTTTTTCCAGACAGGGAATGGCCATCATTAAAAGTGACCTTAACAGCGGTCTTTTTATTCTTTTCACTGATGGTTAGGGTGCCGGCATGATAGGGATAGGGAGCTTCGCTGCACTTGTAGACCCAAGTGCCTTGATAGGTTTTTGAATTGTCCTCAGCATGGGCTTGAGACAATGCCACTAGGGTGGAAAAAAGAACGATCAACAATGCACCTAATTTTTTCATAATGAGATTTTTTTGGTTAAACATGATGGCTCAAAAGTAGGTGTGGAAAGCATGCCATGCTTGATTTAGTGGCCAAAGCAGGCATTTAGGGACAAATGACACGCTTAGCTGAGCATGCTGTTGAAGTCAGGGATGAACTTTCGGGAAACAGGGATGATTGACGGGCTTCCTTCCAGGTGAAGCGATACTTTTCCTGCAGTCTTTTTAGCCAATTTTACCTTTTGGACATTGACCATATAAGAACGGTGGCACCGCTTGACGGGAAGGTCTTGCAATTGTTCAGACAGGGATTTTAAAGAATTCCGGATCATTTCCTTTTTGACCAGTTCCCCGTCCAGATAATGGATGGTGGAATAATTGTCCGCAGCTTCGATAAAAAGTATATCAGATGGTTTTAGTGAAAATTTGGTGTTACCGTATTCGTCCACAAAGCCGACCAAGTTGGCCCCGATAGTTTTGGGACTTAGCTTTTTCAGGTCTTCTTGCTGTTTGAAGATCATTATGGCACCGATAGCAAGTGTGTAGGGGATAAGCAGGCCGAGAAAAGTATATTTTATACTGGTCCAGTATTCCAAGGCAAAGTCGTTGTTTTTACTGCCGAAGAGCAGAAAGAACAAGAATCCCAAGAGTAATATCTCCCCGAAAGTCCATAGGACAAAGTTGCCCATGGTAAGTTTTCTCAGTTTAAGAATGGGCCGAAGCACAAATTGGGAAAGGGCGAGAAACAAACCGCCTATCATGCCAAAGGTAGAAAGCCTTAGAAATTGACGGATTCCTTGGTCATTCTCCCAATCATCGATATCAAAGGGAGTGTAGAGGTTGATGAAAAGAATGCTGAAACCAGCGCAGGTGCCGATCAAAACTGACTTCTCCCAAGAATTCTGCAGTAAATGGAATGGTTTATTAATGGCTTGCTTTAGCGAAAACATACTTAGAAAATTAAAAAATGAGTTTAAGGAAAATCAATCAAATAAGTAAGGGTTTTGTTTCTTTTCTTTATCCATAAGCAAAGCCTTCGGGACCTCAGGTCTTTTCTGTCAAATCTATTTCTCCACCATCCTAAGTTATTTTTCTCCATAAATCGGATATTTTCCATATAAACCTTTATTTTTATTGCTAAAACGATAAACCTATTATGTTAAGACCTATTTTATTTTTGTGTATTGCTTTTTTGGTGGCCTGTAGTACCAAGGAGGTGAAAGAGCAGATGACCATTCAAAACCCTGTTATCCAAGGAGAATTTCCGGATCCTTCCGTCATCAAAGTGGGCGATGATTATTATGCCTGCGGGACTTCCAACGACTGGGCGCCTATTTATCCGATCTATACCTCCAAAGATCTGGTGAACTGGTCATTTATCAGTTATGTCTTTATGGAGGCACCGGACTGGACGGTTTCCAGTTTTTGGGCGCCAGAATTGTATTATAAAGACGGCACCTTTTATTGCTATTATACGGCGAGGAGAAAGGACGGAATTTCCTGTATTGGCGTGGCTACGAGCAAGGACATCAACAGTGGATTTACCGATCATGGCGTGCTGATCGAATGGGGTTCGGAAAGTATTGATGCATTTGTCAATGAAGTGGAAGGGCAGCTGTATGTCACATGGAAAGCCTATGGACTGAATCCCGATAAGCCGATTCAGATATTGGGTTCTAAACTGTCTGCAGACGGTTTGAAACTAGAAGGAAAAGCGTTTGAGGTGGTGACTGCGGAAGCGGAAAGCTGGGAGCGGGGAGGTATTGAAGGGCAGTCTATCATCAAGAATGGGGACTATTTTTATATGTTGTACTCGGGAGCGGCCTGCTGTGGCGGAGGTTGTGATTACAAGGTAGGAGTAGCCCGGGCCAAAGAGATGGAGGGACCATGGGAAAAGTATTCAGGGAATCCCATTTTGACCGATTTTGGAGCCTGGAAATGCCCGGGACATGGCACCCCGGTCAGCACTGACCAAGGGGGCTGGTATTACCTTTACCATGCCTATGCCAAGGACGGATTCCCCTATATGGGAAGATCGGCTTTGCTGAGCAGTTTTTATTGGGATGAAGAAAAGGGCTGGCCTTATTTTAAGGTCAATGAACTCATGCAGGCTGATCATGCAGCGCAGGTCGAAGGAATCAATGACCGTTTTGAGGAAGGGGAGTTGAATCAATGGTGGAGATGGGATTTGGCCAGTTATACCCCAGAGGTGAAAATTGAAAATGGAGAATTATGGCTTTCCGGACAGTCCAAAGATGATTCCAAGAGTTCAGGTGTGGGCTTGAATGTTATTCCTCTTAAAGCCGACTATAAGGTGGAGATAGCGCTGGAAAGCCAAGAGGAGGTCATGAAGGGATTGGGGATTTACGGCACCTCTGATAACCAAATAGTCTTGGGACTGAAGGATGGGGCGCTTGTGCTTTTTGAGTTGCGGAACGGGGTATACAAGGAACTGGGCAAATCGGAACTGCCAAGATCAGCAACTGTCCGATTAAAAGCAGAAGTTAAAGAAGGTCATAAGGTGCAGTTTTCCTACCAAACCGCAGAAGACAAATGGCAGCAAGTAATTGTAGATGGAGAAAGTGCTGAAATTACCGGGGATTTTCTTTCCTTTTGGCAGTGGGGGGTGAAGCCTGGTTTGTTTGTGGCCAACGGGCAGCAAGGAAGCTTTGATGAATTCAAGCTTAGCTATTGAACTCAGGTTGATTTAACTCTCGAAAAAAGTGGTTCATAGCTGGTTAACTTAATTAATAATAATGGCCCGCTGATAGCGCAGATAAGCGCAGAAAAAAAAAAATTGAAATTTCATCAGCGATATTCCATTGCAGCTGCCCATCATGTATGCCTAAAAAAAATGCCGAATTGCCTTGTTTGGACTGTTTTTCGAACCATAAATAGAAAGGTTTCAAGAGATCCAAATGTTGGCAATTCGGCGCGGCTGTGGCCAGGTACTAAAGTATAGTTGGTTTATTTTTTACTGGCCTTTTCCTGAAGCCATTACTTTTACCGTTTGGTAGATGATATAAATGTCCGTTTTCAGGCTGACCCCTGTTAGGTAAAGTAGGTCATATTTCATTCTTTCCACCATTTCTTGAACAGTTTCTGCATAGCCGTAATATACCTGTCCAATGGAAGTAATTCCCGGTTTGATGCCCTGTAGCTTTTTATAGCTGGGGGAGACACTCACAATTTGGTTGATAAAATGTTCCCGCTCAGGTCTAGGCCCAACGATGGACATGTCACCTATAAGTACATTCCAGAATTGAGGGATTTCATCCAAATGCGTTTTTCGCATGAAATTTCCCCATTTGGTAATCCTAGGGTCGTTGTCTGTGGTCAGCTGTGGTCCGTTTTTCTCGGCATCGACATACATACTCCTGAATTTGTAGATATTAAAGGGCTTACCGTATTCCCCGATACGTTCCTGTTTGTAAAAAACCGGTCCTTTAGAACTCATTTTGGTGATAAGCATCAATGCGATGTACACCGGTAAGCCAAGTAATAATACGCTCGCTGAGAAGGCGATGTCAAAGATTCTTTTTAGGAGTTTAGTGGTTCCATCCAATTGTATGTGGAACCTTCCGGCCTGCGCCCTATCTCTGATAATGAGATCAGAAAGGGAGAACATATCCGGAATAACACTACTGTTTTGAAAGGCACTATTATAAGTGATTTCTTGATTATGATTAGCCATTGTTTTCTTATTTAATCAGTAATAAACCTGATTACTTTAGGCCAACATATATGCCAAGAAGTGAATGGGGCAAAAACAGGGATTGGAGGGCCTGAGGCAGTGTTTTTAAACAAAAATATGGGGAAGCTTTACTCACTGTGTGGAGCGCCAGAACCTAGGATGCATCGAAAAATTCCGCTTTAAATTGGGTGGTAATTTGTGGTGCAAAAGACCTACTTTGTAGCCGGACCATTTGGCCATTAAAGAAGCCAGGGATTTAGGGAGTGATCCGATATTCTTCTTAACCGCATAAGCAATTTCCGACTTCAGGTAATGGAGGCCACGGCTTTCAGCTCTTCCGAACTTTTGGAATATCCAGGAACTTTCAGCATGAAATACCCCAATATCAAAATACCGTTTGAACTCTTCTTTTACGGTATAGTCATGGGAGTGGTACACCTCGGCCTCGGCGATATAGGCCATCTTCCATCCGGCCAATAGCATCTTTCCGGCCAGGTAAACGTCCTCACCTAAGATAAGCCCTTGGGGAAAACCTCCCGCTTCGAAAAAAGCTGTTTTACGGTAGGCAGCAAAGGAGTTGGAGCAGGAAATGGTTTTTATGCCGTATTTGCCGGCATCTTCAAGGCTCCTGATTTCGCTCTGGGCAGGATAATTAAAAAGCCTTGCATGGGATTCCAGTGTTTTGGCCCCCAGATGAGGAAGTTGCCTCCCATAGGCCAGACCCAGCTTAGGCATGTTTTCAAAGGTTTTTACCAGTTTTTCGACAGAATCCGGATTTGCCAAAATGGCATCCTGTGTAAGAAAAACAAAAATATCCGCATCTGGAAACTGTTGGACGGCCCATTGGCGGGTCCCTCCATGGTCAAAATTACGTTTGTCTATTTTGAGAACGGTGAAATCTTGGAGTAGAGGATCCTCCAAAGTGCCATCTGTAGAACCGGAATCAATGATTACTTTATGGTTAAAGGAAACCGATTGGACGGCGATTTGTTTCAGCGCCTTGTGCCATTTTGCTCCAGCATTGAGTGTCGGTATGAAAAGATTGATTTTCATGCTTGATCGGGTTACAAATTGTCTTTTGTTACTTTTACCTGCCCAAAATTGGTTTCCCCTTGGATAATGTTTTCTGCTTGCATACTGGCAGTGCCCTTTCCTTCCATGACCAATACTGGGGCTTTACTTTTACCGGTATGTTGGTTGTTGATCAGCTGTAGGTTGTTGGGGTTTTTACTTCGGATGGTCTGAAAATGGTTACCTCCCTGCAGGGCTGTCAACCTGTTCCCCTTTATCAATAGGTTAGGAGAGCCATCATCGGTTATACAGGTATTCTTAGCTTGGATGGTATTGTTCACGATACGGACATTCTGGGCCATTTTTCTAATGACCATACCCATGGATTGATGGCTCAAAATTTCATTGTTGGTCAAAAGCGCTGCATCGGCTTTTACCAGTAATATGGCTGGAGATTTGGCATTGCTGATGAGCTTATTGCCTGTCAAACTGATGGTTCCGCTTAGGTTGAAGTTCAACAGGGCATTGCTTATCTCATTTTTTAATAATTGCAGGGAATCTATGGAGATCCCGTTTGGCAAATGAAGGGTGTTTAGCTGATTGTTTTCAATGCAGATGCGGCCTGCCCGGACATTATTGATAAAGGTGATATTGTCGAAAGTGTTTCCCATCATGGTCAGCTCATTCAGGCCTCCCACGATTTCCACCTGGTTGTCAGCAGTATTTCCCGTTAGGTGAATCTCACCGCACCCCTCCAGGTATACTGCGGGCCGGTTATTGTCGTATGCAGTGTTATTCATTACTTCCACCTTGGAGACATTGACCAAAGTGGCTATTCCCGACCCATCAGGGGTGGAGGTATCCTTGACAAAGCCATTCGCTTTACTTTGGTTATCAGCTATTAGGGCATGGATGGCCAGGGGGCTTTGGGAAATCCGGTTATTGATGTCAATGGCATCCCCGCCGTTGTTATTGAGGATATTATGGGTAAAACGGTAGTCTTTTTCCAATCCGCTTTTTCCAAAGGCCAGCTGAATGCCGCTCATCCCGTTGTATGAGATATCACAGTTGCTGACTTCTATATCGGGGCTGCCGTGGATAAACACCCCATTCTCACCATTGTGCTGAATGGTAGAATGGCTAATACTGATGTCCTTGCTTTCAAGTATCCTTATCCCGGTTCCCGGTTGGTAATGGTCAGTGTAAAGCCGGTCTGTTCCAAAGTTTTGGATGCCGGAATGCGAAACAGTGATGTTTTCACATTTATAAAGCAATATTCCGGCAAAGGACCGGAGCTTGGTGGAATCCCCTTTAAAAGAGGAATTCGCGATGGTAATATTTTTACTGCCAGAAAGGTAAATGCCTTCATTTAGGGAGGAGGCATGGACGGAAAGATGGATGTTCTGGACATCTTTTCCTCTGAGCAATGGCTGAGAAGAATTTTGGCGGCTTTTGCTGTACTCCTCTTGTGTATCCAGTTTTTGTTGAAGAATGCCCTCAGCTTTGATGTTTATTCCTGAAACCAGGCCGAGGGTGGTGATGATATAAGTGCCTTCGGGGATAAGGACAGTGTCCCCCGGGCTTGCTTTTTTGATGATGGCCTGTATGGCTTGGGTATCATCGTTAGTGCCGTTACCTTGGGCGCCTTCTTCTTTGACATTCCATACTTTTATGGCTTTTCCCTGGCTTTGCATGGAAAATGCAGGAAATCCCCCTGCGATAAGGAGGAAGTAGAGGGTTAAGCAAGAGGCGAATAGTGTATTAGACATGGTTGAAATCAGTTAGGGTGTTCATGAAAGGATGAGGTTCCAGGTTTTTTGTGCGGTGGTTTCCCATGGAAATTCCAAGGCCCTCTGTTTGCCTTTTTCAACACAGGCTTCATAAAGAGGGCGGTCCTGGCACAATCTTTCAATTCCGTTCTGAATGGCTTCTGTGTCCAATGGGTCCACACAAAGTGCAGCTCCTCCGGCGATTTCCGGCAAGGAACTGACAGAGGAGGTCAGCACCGGGGTGCCAGAGGCCATTGACTCCAGCACAGGAAGCCCAAAACCTTCCATCAATGAGACAAAGAGGGTGGCAAAGGCTCCCTTGTACAGCTTGGGAAGGTCATCCTCAGGGATAAATCCCAAAAACCGCACCCTTTTTTGGATGCCCAGTTGGTCTATTAATGTGTTGAGCTCCTGATCGGGTTTTCCGCTCAATGCGAAAATGAAATCTTCAGGTATCTGGGCCCGGGAAAAGGCCCTGAGCATTGCCGGAAGGTTTTTGTTGGTTCTTCTGTTGCCTATGTACAGAAAGTAAGGCCTGTCCATGGAGAGGCTTTCTTCGTTTTTTAGAAATCCTTCATCCACCCCATTATAAATGACGGTGATCAGATGATCCGGAATCCCCAGAAGGTCGACCAATTGTTCTTTGCTGAATTGGGAAACGGTAATGATCTGATGGGCTTTTTTGGCCAGTCTGGCAATCACCTGCCGGTAATAGAGTTTATGGAAAGTGGAATAATAGAAGAGGTGCATCAGGTCATGGATGGTAAAAATAAAAGGGATCTTGGAATAGAGTGGGGGCATAAAGGAGGGGCTGTAGAATATTTCCGCATTGGACGAGCTGATCTCCCTGGCCAATGCCAAAGGGGACAATACACTTCCCAGCGCGGTTTGGTTCTTTAGCCAAGTGCAATCAGCCTCCAAGGGAGCTGCCTGTATCACTTCCTTGTAGAGACGGCCGATGCCCGTATCTCCTGCCCATCTACCATCAATCAAAACCTTTCTTTGCTGCTTCATATACCTATTTTGGTGCTCCTCAAATCTGTAAGATCCATTGTGCCAAAGAGGGATAAAATGGATAAATACATGACGATATCATTGTCGTATCCGCTATAAAGAATACACATAATGGCCAGTAAGGGCAAAAAGCATGCTATCCAAAACAACACCTGGCGATTTCTTCGCAGGCAGTCCCTGATAAAGCAGCCCAGAAAAAGGGTATAAGAAAGAAAGCCGATGATGCCCATTTCCAGATAGGCGGTCATAAAGGTATTGTGGATATGGGGCTCGCCGTGATAAAATCTGGCGTGCTCGGAAAGGAAAGCAGGGGCACTCATAAAACCGTTGCCCCAAGGGGAGATTTCCGTGAAATGCTGAAAGAAAGCTGTCCAATACACCAGTCTGACGCCCATGCCGTCATTGGAAGCGGTAAGCTGGTTTACCCGGATGATTTTTTCCAGAACAAAAGGAATAAGCACCAGGAGCAGCACAAACATGAGAATGCGGTATTTTTTGGTGGATGCCGTCCAAAGTAAGTAGCCACAACCAATCAGTAGTGCCACAATGGGCGTCCTGGACAGGGAAAGATAGGCAAGGATAAAAATGAAAACCATGCGCCACACTGCAATGCGGTGATGTCGGACCACCGGAAGGAGTATATAGATGAATCCCAAAAGGGCAATCCTTGCTCCAAACATATTTTTATCATCCAATCCCCAGAAAAACAGTTTGGTGTTGTACAACATGCTAGCCTGCCCAGAAGAACTGCTTCCCGTGATCAGCTTGAAATCCAAGGCCTGATGGTAAACCAAGAGCTGGGCCAGTGTGAGTAAAAAGAGCAAATGAAGGGTGAAGTCGAGCAAAAGTAGGAGCTTGGAATTGTCTCTTTGAGCAAGCCAGAGGGCCGAAAAGTAAAGAAAGCTAAAATTGATCAGTAGCTTTAAGATGCTGGAAAGCATCCCAAACTGTCCCTCATATACACTCAGGAAGCTGAGGAGGGCATAGATACTGAAAACGGATAAGGCCATGGCCCACTGCGGAAAAAACTTTCTTTCCGCGGATAGATAGGATATTGCTGATGAAAGTAAGAAGGCAGCGGGATAGATTTTTATCGGAAGGCAAGTAGAAGCCAGCGCAAGGCAAAAGACAATTTCGGCCAATTGAAAGCCTTTCCACTCCACTGTGGCCAAGGAAAAAGCGGGTCTTTTGGGTAATGCAGCGGCCATAGATTATTTGGTTTCCTTTAGGGCTTTTTGACTTACCTCTTCCATGACCTGCTGATAGGCTTTCAGCATTCTTTCCTCGCTTAATATATCGGCAACAGAATCCCTGGCCGAGGCACTTAGCCTGTTGTAAAGGGCTACGTCATTACTGAGTTTTTCCAGTGCTTCATTCAGAGAACCGGGAGCGGAGGCACGGCAAAAGAGGCCGTTACCATTTTCCTTTACGGTTTCTTTCAGCCCTCCGGCATGATTGGCAATGACCGGAATGTGATGCGCCAGGGCTTCTATGGCCACCATTCCAAGGGGTTCTTCCCATAAGGAAGGTACGACCAGTACATCAATCTGCTCAAAGAACTCGGCAGGTTTGACATAACCTATGAAATGGATGTCTTTATCCCCGGCTTTTCCTTTTAACTCCGCTTCATAATCGGCCTTGCCTTTTCCGGCGATTTTCAAAGCTCCTTGGTAGGTTCTGGATTTAAATGACTCCATAAGCCACTCTATTCCTTTGATTTTGGAAAGTGTCCCTAGGTACCCTATTCTCAAAGGGGAACCAGGTTGACGTTTCCTCGGCAGGCCGGGAAAAGGGATGTCCCGGGTATTGTGGATGACATAGGTTTTTGCATTGGAAAAGTAACCATGATCAATAAACCTTTGCAATATGCTTTTGCTGATCCCCACTACAGCGCTCACCAGACGGGATTTGGACTTATGGTTTGCCCTGAGCAGTTTACACTCCAAGCATATCCCATCGCAGACGGTATCGCCCTTGTACATATTGCTGTTGGGGCAGAGCAGGTACATGTCATGGAGTACCTGAACAATAGGGATGTGGAGACGGGATATTTCTTCCCAGACCGCAATAGACCATCCAGCCAGGTTATGACAGGAAACCACATCGG
Organism: Echinicola sediminis; assembly: GCF_054777495.1. NCBI lineage: Bacteria > Pseudomonadati > Bacteroidota > Cytophagia > Cytophagales > Cyclobacteriaceae > Echinicola > Echinicola sediminis. The sequence goes on from NZ_BAAHAP010000079.1 coordinate 18,810, forward strand.
GCTTTTCTTTTTCCAATACCTGCCGGACATATTTCCCCATGTCGGGGTTGGACCTGTCCTTCAGGTGCCAAAGAAGTCGCTTATGGGCAGGCTTGTGTTCTTTGTCATAAGGCCAGTAGCTGTTTCGAAGGCCCGCCCGATAGACCTTAACCCCCTCCACCTTTTCTTCCATCAACCCACCCTCAGGTACCATACTGAGTACAGCCACTTCCGCACCTTTTCTTTGCATTCCTTCTACGAGGAGTTTCAGGGAGATTTCTGCGCCTCCCCGAATGTGTGGCGCATAAAGTGAGTTGATATAGAGTATTTTCATGCCTTGCATAAACACTTAGATGCTGTCTTGGAAGTCCTGTTTTGGATGAGGTCAATCCAAGATTGACCGGTAAAGGTCCTTCAGTTTTTCTCCTACCAGAAATTTATTGTTTTGATCCCTGACAAAGGCAAACATATTATTGCCCATTTCCTGAAGGATAGTGGAATCGGACTTTTTCAATGAAATCGCTTCCTGGACTTTTTCAGTTATTTTCTGCTTATGCTCTTCCTCAGAGGTGTAGAGGTAACTGAAAAAGTTCCTTTCCGCTTCTTCCATATCAACCAATGTGCCAATTTTAGGACATATTACCGTTTTTTTGTAAGAAAACGCCAGTATGGCTGTGCCCGAATTCAGACTGCTTTTCAGATCATAGGGCATGATCAGTAGGTCTGACTTCCCTATCAAAAGGGGAAGTAGCCCATCCGGAATGAACTGCAATTGCAGGTTAATGTTCGGATAGGGGGCTGCTAGTTTTGAAAGGACCTTATGATATCGCTCATCTTTGGGTTTGCCTGCGATGGTCAGTTCCACTTCTTTTCCTAAAGGGCCTATACTTTCTATGAGTAGTTCGATGTTCTTGTAGGGTTTGATGGCACCTATAAATAGGAGGCGTAGCTTGTTATCAGTTGTCTCCGGGTTATCGGAAAATGGCCCGTAGCATCCGATAAAATCCGGATGGGGAATATGATGGATTTTGTGGGCAAGGGAAGGATTCCTGTCGGTGAGCAGCTTTTGGGAAAGGCTGCAGTGTATGACGATGGCATCGGACCATTGAATAAGTTTCCGGTTGAGCTTTTCACTGAAATTTCCCGTCTTCTTCTCGTGGGATACCCGGTTATGCATGGTCCAGACCAGTTTTTTTCCAAAAAGATGAATAGCTGTCAACACGATCATTTTTCTCATAAAACTGATGAGGGCTTTAAAGGAAGAGCTGTCATCCACATTTTCAAACCAGTTCAGGTGGACGAGTTTGATCCTTCGGAAATGCTTGATGCTGGAGAAAATAGTGTCCAGCTTATGCACTTGGTAGCCTGCTTTTTTCAAGGGGCTGACCATGATCTGGATGTATTGGTTCTCCTCGTTTGTTACCGGGTTAAAAATGATGTGCATAGCGGGATTTATTTAACGGATCTTCTCATGTTGCGGCTTTTTGCGACAGCCATAAAAACGTCTTTGAGTGTAAGACCGTATTTTTTTCGGTGCTTGAGCCAGACACTGATGTTGGGAAGCGCTGAAGCGGCCATGATTTTGGTCATGGTAAATACTTTTCTTCGGTGCATATAATGATCTTGGTTTTCCACCAAATGCTTATAAATGGTTTGGTTTTGATAGTCACTGGGATTTTCCTGAAGAAAATTCTTTAACCACGCGGCATAGCCCATGTCAGCATCCAGCTTGGCCAGGCCGTTGCTGGTGATGGAGGAAATGGATAAGCCATGGCTTCTGTATTTGAAAACAGGCTTATTACTATGTGCTATGCCCTTTCCGGCAGAGGCAATGAAAGCAGTGATGTCGTCTGATCCCCAGGCCAAAGGCAGGTGATAAAAGCCTCCCTGCTTTCTCAGGGATTCGGTTTTGTACATATAGTCGGATATATAGTTGGACCGAAACTGGTTCAGCCGGTGCCAGATACTATCATAGACATTTTCATATACCGGGCAGGATGGGGTAAGCAACCAGGTTTTGCCACTGTCATCAATGATTTTACTTCTGCAGTGGTAGACACCAAGTTCAGGGTAGGAAGCGATCAGTTTGGAAAACTCCTCCAGGTAATCAGGTTCCAGCAGGTCGTCATCGCCCATGATGACGAAGTATTCCCCTTTGGCAAGTGAAAGGCACTTGTTCCAATTGTTCACCAGGTTCAATGCCCCCACATTCTGGCTATTTTTAACATAGTGTAGCCTTGTGTCCTCAAATTGGGCAATAATTTCATCAACCGGTTCAGGAGAGCAGTCATTAAGGATCACCAGTTCAAAATCTTCCACGCTCTGGTCTAGAATGCTTTGAATGCATTCCTTCAGAAACTTGCTCTTATAGGCAGGGATGCAAATGGAAAATTTTACCGCATTATTCGGCTGCATTGTTTTCTCTTTTGTTCAAAAGTTTGATTTTCAGGTAATCAATATCGGAGTCCTTGATGACGAATATCCAGTGAAAGATGAGGAAAACCGCTAGAAATACAGCGGAGTTGACCAAGATTTCAAGATAGGCATCGCCAATATCCAAAAGGCTTCCGAACAGATCCGCCAATACAAGTGCAATAACTGCGCCCAAGAGCGAGGGGGCAAAACCACCAAAGAAGATCTTTTTACTGTCAAGGTGGAGGACCTTGGGGATATAATAGAAATAAAAGAAGCCCATCTGAATGAGCATATAGACCAGATAGCCTACTACCGCGGCCCCCACCCCCATTTCTTCCGCCAGTACAGCAGTCATGGGCAAAGAAATCAGGCAGCCTACGGCTGCTGAGTACACCAAGGCTTTGGTTTTTCCGGAAGAAAGTACCAAGCTGGCAACAGGAGTATTGTGCATGGACAGTAAGACGGTAAGAAGCCAAAGAACCAGCCATTTGCTGAGGCTAAGGTATTCCTGGCCCATATAAAGGGTCAAAAGGTTGTCTGCATTGAGGATCAAGGCAAAAACCACCAAGGTTAAAAAAACGGAGATGTACCTCGTGGCCTCTACTACCATTTTCTGCATTTTAGGCCGATCGTTTTCTATGTGTGCTTTGGAAGCGGAAGGAAGTAATACCTGCAGGAATATGCTGCCAAAGGACATGATCAGATTGGCGATGGTCTGGATGACCCGGTAATCCGTCAGTACATCGATTCCGGAGGCAAATTTGGCCAACAGGATAGGACGGAGTTCATTGGCGCTAAACTGGAAAAGCCCCATGGCAAAAATGGCCAAGCTGTAGCCGATGATCTGTTTGAAAGCCATTCTGTCCCATTTCGGAGAGAGCAGTTTGGGAATACTGATAGGATAGACCTTCAAGCGGTGGACATAAAAAGGAATAACGACCAGAAGGGATAAGGTATAGCATAAAAAATAGACCGTCAGCGACCAGTGAAAGTGGATGGCAGCCAGCGCTACCAAGAAATTGAGGACACTGCTGATAACCGTTACCCTGTTGACGTAGCCCAACTCATCTTTGGCGCTCAAAAGCTGGATGACCACATTTGACAGCCAGTTGAATACCGTACTGGCGGCCAGGATATACATCATGATGCGATAAGTAGGGGCCTGCTCTTTGGAAATATTGAAAAACTCCGTTCCGAAGTCGGCCATAAAGACAAATATCAGGGCATTGACCAGGCCGATCAATCCATAAAATACCATGCTGGACCGGGAAGCCCGGGAGATTTTGGTGTATTTGGATGTTGCTTCCCACATGGCAAAGTACCTGATGGAGCCGATGTTCATGCCCAAGTCCATCAGGCGCAGGTAGGCATTCAGGGAAAAAGCCAGGGCAATCAAGCCATAGTCGGCTTTGCCGTAATAGCCCACCAAAAGGGGAATGGTCACAAATTTTGCCAGAGCATCGATTACCCTGGATGCAATGCCCCATACCGATCCGGAAAAAATCTTTTTGACCGAGGATTGTCCTGCCATGTGTAGTAGCTAGTATTCGCTATTAAGTTATCGAATTTTCGGGAAGATTTAGTTTTACCTTTTAATCCTTCCATTATTGGCTGATAGCAATCTTAGTGCTAAAAGGGAGAAAAAGACAATTATCTGTAAAATCAACAGGAGATTATTTTTTCAGACTTCAGGTAAAATAGGGTCCACAGATGGACACGGATAAACACGGATAAAATAAATTCCAAAATCAATAGTAGTAAAATCAGCGCCTATCCGCGTAATCCGCGGGAGATTTTTTAATAGTCGAGGATAAAATAGGGTCCACAGATGGACAGGGATGAACACGGATAAAATAAATATCACAACCAATAGTCATCAAATCAGCGCTTATCCGAGCAATCTGCGGGAGACTATTTTTATAAGCTGTTGAAAAAAATGGATCCACAGATGGACACGGACAAACACGGATAAAACAAATCCCAAAATTCAATAGTCGTAAAATCAGCGCTAATCGGCGCAATCCGCGGGAGATTTTTTAATAGTCGAGGATAAAATAGGGTCCACAGATGGAC
>NZ_BAAHAP010000080.1:0-12620 GCF_054777495.1 Echinicola sediminis
GTACATTGACCGTTGGTAAATTTCTTGAAGTACTTAAGGGAAGTAAGCCAAATCGAATGCGTACTGTCGCTTGACCATTTATTTCGAACGATTTGTTCATAAAATTCTATGAAATCAATTTCTTGTATGCCAAAATCCAAAAAATCAAACCTTTGGGCTTGAACATCCAATTGACGGGAGGCCCTAATTGCTTCAGCTTGGAGTTTTGTTTCTTTATTATGGTTGCGTTCAAATATATTCTTTGGTTTTTCGACTAAATATAATTTTAAAAACTCCCTACGCGTCTTTTTATTGGTTCGTGGATGAACAATAGGTGGGTAGAAATCCAAATAAAGACTTATTCTCCCATTACTGATTTTCCGTTTCCTTAAATGTACTTTCATGGTTGTTTATGTTAAATAATGAGTCTAAGTTTTTTCGATGTATAATGGTCCTCCGGCCTAATTTAGTTGCTCTTAAAGTACCCTCTTTGATAATTCGGTATAGTGACATTCTGCTGATACCCAATAATTCACAGGTTTGACTTATGGTCAGAAAACTTTTTTCCTCGAGCTTTTTGACTTCCAGTTTGACCTGTTGTACCGTCTCTTCATTGGATGCGGCAATGCTTTCTTCCTTTTTCCTTTTTTTATAAGCTTTTTTGGCGCAACTGTCGCCACAATATTTGGTAACTGTGGTTTTTGCAGTGAATTCTATACCACAGTACTGACAAACCCTCCTGATCCTGATATTTGAGCTCATAGTTAAATTCGAGAATTTCAGTTATTTCATGTATCATACTGTATCAACTGGTATCAGAATGTATCAGTATGTATCAGTATGTATCATAATCTCCCCCAAATTGTACCGCTATATACAGTGACGGTAGAAAGTACAAATAGAGGGGGAAATGGTGTACAAAAGTATCAAAAAATCAGAAACAATAACAAATAAAAAAGGATGTAAATATTTAATTTACATCCTTTTTGTTTCGCTTAATTATATATTTTCAGATTTATTTTCCGTTATTATTTGCCGATGCAGGAAATGTTAAATAGTTGATTATAAGTCTTTTATGTTAACCAAAGATGTACTATAGTTGTACGATACCGCTTAATTTATTGTCAATAATCTCGCCTCTAATTTCTCCAGTAATTTCGCCCTTTAAATACTGGCCAATTTTTGTCAGACCATCTACTACTTGGCATGTCAAAAATAGTGAGTTCAATCATCACTAACTAGAGTGCTATTTGAAGGTAATATGATCGGAAAAATTCTGTTGAGAAGCTGCATATGCTCGTATCGACTGTTCTCCCCATTTATTACTGCAATAAGGGTATCAACTTGCTCGGTGACTTGCTCGGTAGTCTTCCCAGAGACCGGAAATTTCTTTCTGGTGAAGTTTCTCCCAAAAAAGATTTCATATGTTTTTGATAAACCGATTTTATTCAAAAGTTCATTAAGAAAGTAGTAACAACCATGTATTTCTGAAATGGCGTATTTCCCCATGTTTATGTAAGTTATATTTTTTATTCGTACAGTCCCAGTGCATTCTTGAGCTTCGCTTTTAAATCATTTATTAAACTATTCGGTTTAATAACCTTCAGGTTTTCTCCATAAGACAGTAACTCCATGATAAAATCATAAGTAATAAATAAAGTCAGTCTGATGCGCAATTCTTCTTCATTATCCACCAGGACTTGCTGTGACTCGTGCAAGGGCAGTGATTTGATATATTTACCCTGGTAGGGTTCAAAAGATATTATGATTTCTTCAGGCTTTTGGTCATTTGGACTCATTATTCCAAAGCAATATTTATAATGATCATTTATATTGAATTCCGCAGGTATATTGAACTTCCTTTTTGTCAGGTTTAACTCCGTTAATCGGTCAAGGGCGAAGCTTTTTATATGATTATCTTTAAGGTCATTTGCCAATAGATACCACCTGTTCTTAAACTCCTTAAGGGCGAAGGGTTCCACATTTCGACTGGTCAATTCATCCTCCCAAAATTTTTGATAGGTGAACTGAATTTCCTTCTGGTTTTTTATCGCATGTAGTAGTCCATAGAGATTTTCGGTTCCCTGAGGCCTTCTTTTTTCAAAATGAATAAAATTTGACAATCTATCCGTCAAATTCAAGGCATTGAATGTATCAAACGCTTCTAAAACTCTCTGATTTCCATCAGGCTGTCCATCATAGACGATACAATATCCCTTTCTGCTATGGTCAAATTGAATATCGATATTGTACAGGGAACGAATATCCTCTAAGTCTCTTTCAAAAGTACGTTTGGAAATATTGAAGTTGTACCCCTGTAACTCAGATTCCAAAGCCAAACGATCAGCAATCTCCAAAAAGCTAGCTGACTTATTCCGTAGTTTATTAATAATCAAATACTGTCTTGCTATAGATTCTCTTTTTGACATACTTACTTGGGTTTGTTAAAACCGCTTTTAATTTTGTTGATAAATACTATTCCTCTTCCGACCTAACCAATTCAAAGGCCTGTTTTTCTTTATTACCAATCTTGTCGTGGATTACCTATAACCTTGGGTCAACGTCCTCACTTTCCAAAGCCAATACTCCAAATACACTTTCATGTATTCGTCTCAATGGTTCATTTTTTACAAATCGTTCAAGTCCTTCAATACCGAGAGCAAATTCTCTTAGTGCCAAAGAACGTTTTCTTGAAAGTCCTCTGTTTTTAAGTCTTTCTATATTCTCCGTCATATCGTATTCCGGTCCGTAAATGATGCGGAGATATTCACTGCCTCTGCATTTTACAGCCGGTTGCAAAAGCCCTTCTTTTCCATAAGTTAAGAACTCATAAGGTTTAACTACCATTCCTTCGCCACCTTTTGCTGTCAGGCCAAGCCACCAGTCAACCACAGCTTTAATGCTCTGGTCGTCTTTGGTGTTAACTATCTTATAGGATGTTACACGGAATAGCTCTTCATCTGCATTGCAGATTTCCTTGATATTCTCCATGTGCCATTCATGGTTTTTGTCAGCGTGAACTGCTCCTTCGGTTGCGAGAATGTGAAACGGAGCTAACTTGTAATCATCAACTGACTTAACCTCCCAACAGTAATTCCGGTACGCTTGAATATACTTGGAGATTGCACCCTTCTTGTAGCTGAATTTCTCCAAAGGCTGTTTGGCTCCGTCAATTCCCCTATCAATTGCTTTTTGCAATGCTTGTTCAACTTCTGAAAGTGAGTTTTTGGCTGCTGTGCCGACAGATGCATATTGGTCTTTAAGTAAGGATTGCGCTTTGGCAGACCAAGGCATCAATTCGGTATCAAGGCAAACCCAATCGGTATTGTGCTTTTCCCAGAAACCCGAGTTCATCAAAGCATTGTTCACCTTATCCAAAAACTCCTTTTCGATTGCGCTGTCATTGAAGAAGTTCCTGCCTGTTCGCGTGTAGCATACTCCGACACCTTCATTGATTACACCAAAGCGCTTTTGGGCGACTTCTTCATCTTTGCAAATCACAAGAACGGCTCGTGAACCCATGTGCTTTTCTTCACAAATGATTTTGTCAACGCCTCTTTTCCTGTAGTAGTAGATAGCTTGGTCAGGATGCTCTAAGAAGTCTGGCAGTTCACTTGTGCCACATGGAGACATGGTAGGAGGTAGGTAAATCAACCACTTTGGATTGATGGCAAAGCGGCTCATTACCTCCAATGCTGCAATGGAGTTTTCTTCCCGAATCGTGAGATTGTTTCGGAGACGGGTTTGAACAATTCGTTTTCCAATAACATCATCAATGTTCAATAAGTCGTCATACTCCTGTTGATGTGTTAGCTGTCCGTTTGTCTTTTCTTGAAATGGTTTTACTGGTTCGCAATACACTTTTTTTGCTGGAACTGAAACCAATTCTTCTTCTGGATAACGCAGGGCAGTCAATTTGCCTCCAAACACACAGCCTGTATCAATGTCAATGGTCTTATTGAACCATTCCGCTTCCGGTACAGGAGTATGACCATAAACGACTTTTGCTTTTCCTCTGTATTCGGAAGCCCAATTGTAGCGAACAGGCAAACCGAATTCATCAATTTCACCAGTGGTTTCTCCGTATAAGCAGAACGCCCTGACCGCTCCTGAACCTCTGCCTAGCATTTCTTCTTTTAGTCCGGCATGAGCAACAACGAGTTTGCAATCATCAAAAACGTAATGACTAATGAGGCTGTAAAGAAACTCTTTGACCTCATGGATAAATTCAGGCGGTTCTTTATCAAGCTGTTCCAAGGTTTCCGCCAATCCATGCTTAATAGCCACATTCTTGCCGTTGAGCTTCTTTTGCAGCTTCAAGTCATGATTGCCAGGAACACACCAGGCCATTCCCCTACGAACCATGCTCATAACCAATTTCAGGACTGCCGCAGAATCTGGGCCTCTGTCCACCAAATCACCAAGAAAAATGACTTGTCGATTTTCAGGATGTGTTACCTCAATTCCAAAGTTCTTTCCGTCATCCGATACTTTATTAATGCTGTATCCAAGCTTTTCAAGAAGCTCAACGGTTTCATCATAGCAGCCGTGAATGTCTCCGATAATATCAAATGGCCCTGTGATGTCTTTTTTGTCGTTATACAGTTTTTCACGAATGATGCCGGTAACGCTGTCAACTTCTTCAGGAGATTTGAGAATATAGATTTGGCGGAAACCTTCTCGTTTCAATCCCTTGATGGAACGTTTCAATTGCTGTTTCTGCTGGCGGATTACATGATTGCCGAAATCACGGTCAGGTCGTTCTTCATTTCTGTCTTCGCAAACTCGTTGTGGCATATCAAGCACAATGGCAACAGGCAGGGTGTGGTATTCTCTTGCAAGTTGAATAAGCCCCTTTCTTGCTTCCTGCTGAACATTCGTTGAATCAACAACGGTCAGGTAACCGTTTTTCAGACGTTTGCCAATGATGTAATGCAATAGGTCAAAAGCATCATTGGTTGCTGCAAGGTTGTTTTCATCATTTGATACAATTCCTCTACACTCATCAGATGAGACAACCTCATGCTTGCCGAAATGCTTTCTGGCAAATGTGCTTTTACCTGAACCGGAAGCACCAATCAGAAGCACTAATGAAAGTTCAGGTACTTTAATTTCCATTTGTAAATATTCCCATTTGTGAAGGAGCGCCTACCTTTTCTTCTTCCTGTCCAACCGGCAGAAACTCCACTTTGTAATTATTTTTCTCTGCCACTCTTTTCGCCCAACCTTCAAATTCCTTTCTTGTCCATTCAAAACGGTGGTCAGTATGGCGCATAGTCCCGGCTTCCATGTTCTCGAATAGTTCGTTATATTCTGCATTGGGCGTTGTCAGTATCACCGTTTTAGGTTTAGCACACTCGAAAACAACACGCTCAAATGATTGTAAACGGTTTTCATCCAAGTGCTCAATAACTTCCACAATGGCAGCAGCGTCAAACCCTTCGAGCCGTTTGTCCTTGTATGTCAATGCACCTTGAAACAGATCAATTCTGTCTTTTTGTTTCGGTGCCATTTCTTCCCAATGCAGGCGGTCTTTGGCTTTGGTCAGTTCATTGTATGAAACGTCCATTCCGGCAATCTTGGAGAATTGCTTTTCCTTAATCAGCATTCTCAGTAATTTTCCTTCACCACAACCAAGGTCAAGAACGGTCTCGGCTTCTGATTTTTTAAGCTGTTTCAAAACGAGTGAAAGTCGTTGTTGGTGAAGCGTTTCCTTTTTCTTGATTTCTTCCTTTGTCAATTCGGTTTCTTCATCCAATTCCAACTCCTCACCATCATTCAGCCGTTCAAGAGCTTGTCTGGTAAGCGAGTTGAGATTAATGAGATACCGTCTTGTAATTTGTTCCCTTTCAGGGTGTGTTTCCAACCATCCCTTTCCTTTTTCAAAGAGCTTTTCAATCTCATTTTGGCTCACGAAATAGTGCTTGTCATTGTCAAGAGCCGGAATGAGGACGTACAAATGTGAAAGCATTTCTTTGGTCGTAATTGTGTTGAACAATTCCACCGTGAAGTATTTGCTCTCTCCCCAGTCCTTGAACTTATCATCAAGAATGTGTCGTTGAAGTTTTACCTGATAGCCTAATGGCTCAAAGAGTTTTCTGATTAGGATTTCTCCGCCCCTTGGGGCAGGTAATACAGCTATTTTTACTTCAAAAGGCAATTTGGTGTCAACCAGTTCTGGTCTGTCCTTGCATTTGCCATTCATGGCAGTCGAAAAGACTTTGGAAAGTGCAACGCTCATAAACGATGAAGCAACATACGGTCGGTCATTTACATACTGTCCGAGCGTAAATCCCTTGCCTGAAAGATTTCTTGTACCTCTCACCATGTCAATCGGGTCAATGTCAAGGAGTAGTGCAACAGTCGTCTTGTCTTCTGAAATGTCAGGATAGAATACATGCGCCTTGCCTATTGACAAGTCCACCGATTGGAATTTTTCCGGGTGTTTGTGGAGCAGGAACCCAAGGTCTGTAGCTGGTTTATGTGTCGTTGTTATTGTCAGTAACATTTGTTTGATATTTTGCTTGGGCAATGGTCAAATTTCTCTGAAATTCAAGGTCTCTTTCACTTTTCTCAATCTCGGTTATTTTAGCAGAGATTGCCGCATTATACCTGTTGACTTTGCCGGGTATTAGAAATAAGTCCACAATACACCAAATCCACGTTACCGATAACGGAAAAAAGAAGAATCCGGCAATAATTGCTATCCAATAAAGGAGTTGTATTCCCCACATTCCAAGGTAGGCATAGTGACATCCGAAAAATAACCATAGTAAATAAGTTACCCCTGTGGATTTGAATTTTGACATTAAATAATGTTTCATCATTGCTTATAGATTTGGCCTCTTGGTTCAAGTCGAAGATGATTGGAATTTTGCTATTCTGTCTAAAGGAAAGAGCTGATGCCCCTTCCTGTAACCAATCGGAAGTGTGTTAATAACCTGAACTGCTTGGAGATAAATGACTACTCTACGTTTCTAAAGCGATTGTATGCCTCTATAATATCTTTAAAATAATCTTCTTCATTTATTCTGGCCCCTGGATGATAAGCGTCTATATAGATAACATTACTCTTTTTCACAGCATGACAGGTTCCAAATACTTCAAAATCAGGCAAGCCTAAATCATTTTGGAAAAACCTATAAGTATTCCCAAAGATGATTACATCAGGACTATAGGCATTTATTTGATCGATTAATAAATCCTTTGACTCATTGTAATACTCTAGTAATTCATTATCATTCGCCTTAGATATACCCCCAACCTTCTTAATATTAATATACGCGATTTTCTTAAGCACATCAATTATGGAAGGGTCTTCATTAGTATATGGTATATCATCCCACTCAGTACCATTTATTATCCCGTTCGTCACATAAACAATTTTTCTAAAAGTCTTTTCCCATCCATTTTTTATGCCTTTTTCGGTTTTAAGATTATCTATGGCACCCCTCAAATCCCACTCACCAACTTCGCCTGTACTGTTGGCTTCCTTTAAAACCCATAAAATCTTCGTCTCAGCATTTTTATATGCTTCTTCATTTACAATACCGTCAAAAATTGGACTCTTTCCGCGTTTTTCGGCAATCTCAGTTGTTCTTTCCTCAAACATGTTCTTTTAAAATTAGGTTAAGTTTATAAAATTTAAAGCGTAAAATTTCAACTAGAGCTTTCAAAATAAGGCTAAAACGCCGGCATATGCCCGCCTTCATTAGGTCCATTTGGATGCCTCGAACAATTTGATGTGGTCATAGCACTGATTGAATTAAATGATTTTCCGCAATCCTTGCAAGTGTACCTTGATTTCTTACTGCCTTCGTACAGCTTGTGTTTTCTTTATTCGCACCCAGCGGGTGTCTCGAACAGTTTGATGTTGTAAGACTGGATACGCTTGAAAATTTTCGTCCGCAATGCACGAAATAAAAATTAGCCATGGTTTTATAGTTTTTGTTATTTAATCGTTTTTAGCAAACTTGTTTCCATTGGTCGCCTTAAACCCAATGGATTTATTGTTTTGTTCTTGACGATAATCCTTTTCTTCTTGATTATAAATGGAGGCCAATGTCATCGGGGAGTTTATTTCCGTTTGAAAGCCTAACTTCCCCGAGAGCCGCTTGGCTTTTTCCATTTCCAACTCCTTGAACTCATATTTGGCAATTAGTCTTCCCTTTCGCATTAAAGCTTTATCGACTTTTGACAGGTCTGTATTAAAAGTGCAGATAATTTGAATATTCAAAAGGTCAGACAGCAATCCATCTGAAATATTAAGCAAGGAAGATACCGGGGAGTAACCTTCTTCCTCCCTGTCAATCACGATGTTCTCCGCATCCTCGATGACAAAAACGGAATCGGGGTTTTCTGTCAAAAGCGGAATCAGTTCTGGATCGGTAATCGTACTTATCCTGCTAAGAGGAAGAATAATCACCCTTTTCTTTATCAATGAAACCAAATACCGTATATAATTCGTCTTTCCAGTCCCTGGCTTCCCATGTAAAATCACCAAGCCTTTGTCGTTAGATTTTTGAAGTCTTTGAAGGATGGTTTTGTGCGTATCTTCGAAGTCATCATTATAATTGTCTTCAATACTAAGCTTGGGTTTGGTTATTTGAAAAGACATATATTCAAACCCAGGCCCAGATGAATTGATAAGCAAGGTGATAAATGGCTTTCTTTGAATTCTATTTTTGAACTTTTTTACTTCTTTTATTATTGATTCCACTTTTTCAGCAGGGGTTCCGGAAAAGAGAAACTTAGTCTTTGAATTATTGATGTCAAAACACACTACTAAATCCTCAAACAGGAAATAGAAGACTTTATCAAGTTCGGCTTTTTTACTTCCGCTGAAGTAGCGCTTATTAAAATGTTTTTTTTTGACTTCAGCTTGATACTGATTTTCAAACCATTCATTTGCCCGTTTACAGTTAATCTCTATTTCGGTGATGAGGTTGGGTATCAAATTAAAATAGGCTGCAAACAAAGAAAGTTCATTAAGGTATTCTCCTGAGGGAGAAAATACCTGCCCTAAATTAATTTTAGTCGAGGCATTTTCTACTTCAGGGTTTGGATTAGCTTCTACGGCGATCTTGGCGGTTCCTTTTATCATATCATTTTGGTTATATACTTATAGCAAAAATAAATAGAGGATACGCCAAATTATGTCGTTCTAAAATAATTTTCATTAATCCTCGTTTGCAAGGGGGACTAGGAAATTCCTGCGTTTATCAATGCCACAATTTACCCTATGGAGACATTGCAAATGCTCTATTTTAAAAATCTGCATTGCAAATTCGAATTAGGTTATTAAATTCATAACAATCCAATAATCTTATCACTACAAATTTTCAAAGGGGCTGGACATAACTCTTGGATGCATAAGTTCTTTTATTTACAGTAATACCTTAATATTCATTTATCGATATGAGGCTAATCTTGTCTTCATCAATGAATTTCTTTTTCAATGAAAATTTTAATCATAGGATAACTGCTCCCATTTCGCTTCTACCTCTTTTAACTTCATATTCAACTCAACTTTTTGATTAAACTGCTTACACTTTGCTATGGCAGATTTCAGACTGGCAATTTCTTTGTTTAGCTTATCTACATTTTTATTCATATCAATCAGCTCACTGATGGATTTTTGGGTTGCCTTAAAATTTCCGGATAATTGATTGCAAAAATCCTGATATACAGCGTCAATGCTTTTCTTAAGGTTTAGGCTGAATTGATTTTCATTCGCGGTAAACCAATCTGATTTAAAAGTCCAGTCAATAACCGAGTTATCCTCATTTGTTGGATGGGGATGTTTTTTGGAAGTAGACAAGAAAACATTCCCCCTATGCGAAACCACAAAGATAATGTGATAGGGTATGGACTTATCGATAATGTCCAAAAGTGATTTTGGATCCCCGCCTTCTTTGAGTTCTACCTTGAAAACTTGTATTTCCGATATTTCCTGACCTTTTAGGTTACTAGTTTCCTCTGACAATTTATTGGTCCAGGTGATGCGCAAAATCAAGCTTGAAAACAATGCCTTTTGTTTGGTATTGGTGTACTTATCAAAAGCATTTTTAGGGACAACCCTATTTATTACGGTCTGGCGAGGTAAGTTGAATAAATCCATTATCTCACAATTAAAAATGACACTAACTTAAAGTCTTCTATTCCTTTGAATTTCTCCTTTAAAGTAGTGGTTCCCCCTGATTTAAAAAGGCTCATGACTTCCTTTTCCTCTTCGGCATTCAGAATACTTCCAATGCTTTTTTTAAGCAAATCGGAATAAAAATCCATTTGATGGTATTCATCCGTTTCCTCATTTAAGACTTTGCAAAGATCTTCAAGAGGTTCACTTTTCCCCTTGCAGAGCATTCTAACTGCATCGAGAATCTTTTTTGATTCTATATGGCTAAGGTTTAATTCTCCTGATTCCTTGATATAAACCAGGTAATAGGGATGCAGTCGGTTAAGTTTATTGATATTTACACTTGAGTTGACATTTTTCAACACATAAATTACACCTTTTGATAAAATATCGGTGGCCCGGACCACTGCGTGCAATCCCTCAGGAATATTGGTTAGTTCTCCATAGCTATTGATATAATTGGATAAATCCACTCTGAAATCATTTAACCCTAGGTCAGTAATGCTTACACCTTCCCTTAGATCTTCCAGGTCAATCACTTCATCTTGCATTCTTTGGAGTTGGATCTTGCGATATTCCAGGTCTTTTTCATCTGTGTTAAGGATATTGTCATCACCTGTACTGGCCATATTACTGATCTGCATCCTGCTTTCTACCCGCTGTTTTAGGTTTATATAGGCATCCAGGGTGATATCCGGCCAAAAGTTGACAAGGGTAATGCTATCATTCTTTGATCCAATTCTATCTATTCTACCAAAACGCTGAATGATCCTCACTGGATTCCAATGGATATCATAATTGATTAAATAATCACAGTCTTGTAGGTTTTGCCCTTCGGAAATACAATCTGTCGCAATTAATAAGTCAATTGATTCAGGAATGTCAGCATACAATTGTACCTTACTTTTTGAAATAGGAGAAAAACAACTCAATAAATGGTTGAGTTCTGCAGGTATTTTCTTTTCATTGCTGATTTTCTTGGAGCCTGTAATGAGCGCTGTATTAATATTATACTTGCTTTTTAAATAGCCCTGAATATTTTCAAAGAGGTAATTGGCTGTGTCGGCAAAGGCCGTGAAAATAATTGCTTTTTGGTTTCCTGGATTAAATGGCTGTTTGATCTTCTTATCAAGCAGCTCAATAAGCTGCTGAAGTTTAAAATCATCTTTTCCCTGGATATCTACTATTTTACTCCATATGCGATGAAGTAAAACCAAATCCTCATTTAGGTCCTCCTTCCACTTACGGGTATCCATATCAGAAATATGAACTTTTATTTTCTTTCCAATCATTCCCTCTTCATCTCCCCAGTCTGACTCCCAGTCAAAATTTTCATCATTAATTTTGGCTTGAATTCCCTGGTATTCACCATTTGAATCCTTCTCAATGGATTTTACTGCACGCTCTATTTGGGTAATAATACCCTCCAAAGTCAACCTAAAGGAGTCCACAGAGCTTTCCAGTCGCTTTAATAGGTTGATGCGCATCAAAATCCTTAAGCTGTTATCCCTATCGATTTGGGACAATTTACCACCGCCTGACCTTACATCCTTCTCAAATACATCTCTATATAGCTGTAGTTTACTGGGAAGGATATAATTCAATGGGGTATATACTGACAGGTTCAGTAAAGTCAGCTCTTCTGCGATTTCTGCATAGGTGACCTGTCCATCTTCGGTAAGTGGGCATTGCATAGGAACTGGCTTATTCCTTTTAGGGAATTTACCTATTGCGGTGGTGTCATAGTAGGTAGTAATATGCTTTCTGGATCGGGCGATGGTCAACGAGTCCAGGATTTCGAAAAAATCAAAATCAAGCATGTCAAGCAGCTTTTCTGTGGTACGTTCTGAATTATCAAATCTACTCCAAATATTAAATGCTTGCTGTGCCCTTCGGAAAATTTGCTCTATTCCACTACTAGTATCTAACTTACTATCGATTTTAAAAGCTTCTCCCTCATAAGCTAATGCCAATTGGTTTTTAAGGTCATTGAATCGATTATTAACAGGAGTTGCGGAAAGCATCAAAACTTTTGTCTCTATACCTTCTTTGACAATCTTCCTTAGCAGTTTCTGATACCTGTTTTCTCGATCAGAATAAGCATTATTATTCCTGAAATTATGGGATTCATCAATCACTACAAGCCCATAATTTCCCCAGTTAACATTTTCCAACCGTCTGCCATTACTCTCACCTTTGTCACGAGAAAGATCCGTATGAAATAATACATCGTATCGGAATCGATCAGATTGCAGGATATTGTTCTTATCATTGTTACGGTAAGTGTTCCAGTTGGCTTCCAGTTTTTTGGGACAAAGCACCAATACGTCCTTATTTCGCATCTCGTAGTACTTGATTACGCCAAGTGCTGAAAATGTTTTCCCTAAGCCAACACTGTCAGCAAGGATGCAACCATTGTACTTTTCAAGTTTATTAATGGCGCCAATTACCGCATCCCTCTGGAAATTATAAAGTTTACTCCATACCAAAGTGTTTTTAAAAC
>NZ_BAAHAP010000080.1:12630-22830 GCF_054777495.1 Echinicola sediminis
TTGGGGAGGTTATCCAGGGATAAGTCATCCAAAAAGTCATTGAATATATTATAGAGCGTGATAAAATAGATGAATTCTGGGCTATTCTCTTGATAAGCAGAAGCAAAATAATCCTGAACGCTTTGGGTAACCTCCTGCAGATCTTCCTCATTCTCCCAGATTTGATTAAACCACTCCAAATAGGCATTACTATTGGGATAATCAGATTTCTGGATGAGTGTGGGGAAACCCTTTTTAGGGGTAATACCTAAATCAGAGGTGGTAAAGCTGTTTACATTGGAATAGGCAAATGCGGATTGATTATTATTATCCACATGGATCATCCCATTCAGCGCTTGGTGATGGTGCTTATTGGATTTGAAAGTCACCTTTTCCTTTACCCATTTGGAGCATTCCTTGGCGATGGCACGTTGATTCAATTGATTCTTTAAACGAAGTTCAAAATCACCACCACAGAGCTCCGCTTCCTTGTATAAGTGGGGAATGAAAAATTTAGGAACCTCTTTTTTAAAATTCTCCTCAATAAAAGTAGGGGAGGTAAAAACAAAACGAAGTTCGTCAATATGCTTCAGCTCCTTCTTTAAGGCCTCAAAAGCATATATGGAGAAAGAAGAGGCGGCTATGCTTAGTTTAGCACTTTTACCAATGCTCTCTTTTAGTTCTTCCCCTAGGCGCTGGTTTATATTGTCAATTAGATGCATTTAATAACTCTGATTTATCCCTCTTCGCTAACTTCAGTAACACCCTTCCACCTATCACTCACTTTTTTGAGTTCTTCTTCTTTGGTAGGCTCATTTGTCCATCCCTCAACGAAGCTAATATCATTGGAATCTGGTAATTGTTCTTTTGTTAATTTATTAATCCTAATTCTACTTGGTAAAGCAGCTGCTTCCCCAACAAATATTGCTTCCCGCCTTGTTAGTGAAGGCAGCATCTTCGTTAAACCAATAAGATTGTCAGGAAGGAATTTTGAAACGTGAGCTTGGTCGTTTGAATTTGTTAATCGAAGAACTATCCAAGAATTACATTGAGATAACACTGTAGCTTCGACGTCAGATGGCCTTTGAGAAACTAACATAAGGCCTACTCCATACTTTCTCCCTTCCTTTGCAATTCGTCTTACAGCATCTTGTGCCTCTTTATATTGTGCCTCTCCGTGATTAGGCACATATCTATGTGCTTCTTCACAAATAAACAACACCGGATCTTTCTCCCTTTCCTCTCTTTTTTGCCATAATTTGTATTGAAATAAAAGCCTTGCAATCAAAGCGGTTAAAGGGCCAGCGACTTCATTTGGTAATCCGGAAATGTCGATAATTCTAAGATTCTTGTTTTCTATATCGCCAACAAATTGATGCAGTACTTCGCCCAGTGTTGGCGAATTCACCCCATATTCCTCCATTAAAAATGATAACTGAGGGTTTGAACGAAGAACTTTTAACTTCTTAAGAATGGATTCTATTTTCTGTCTATTAGAATCGCTAGGTGTAAGATTATCAGATTTACCTACTTTTCTACCCTGTACTTTATCAACATGTTTTATAAATTCTGTTAGGGAAAATGGAATTGGTTTATCTCTATCAAAATTCAAGATATCATCCTCATATTTTCCCGGAGTGGGTATTTCAGAATTTGCACCTCCCAATGGATCTTCTCCCACATTTTCCACTAACCCAGCGTTTAGTAACCTAGCATATGTAACCGCTTGGTATACCATATTGGTTTGTGAGGTAGCTTCAAATTCAGTTTTCCCAATAACTAATGATCTAAATTCATCACTTGACATCAGCCAATAGGGTAATTTCAATTGCGCTGTTTCAATGTTCTTTGCAGATGCTTCATTGTAAGCCTTGTACACAATAGCTTTATCTCCAAAGGCTTTAGCATATTCGCCATGTGGATCAATAATTACAATTCTTGGAGATATTGTTTTATTCCCTACTTGATGATCCAAAACAGAATGAAGAATGGATGCTACAGTTCCAGATTTTCCTGATCCCGTTGATCCCAAAATGGCACAATGGTGTCCAAATAACTTATCAATATTCGCTTTACAAATGGCATTATTTCCTCCAACATAGTTCCCAATAGGCACCATAGGGTTATTACCACCATCCTTTAATCCTTCTGCTGCCTGATAGATTTTTTCTAATTCGATATTTAGACATAAAAATGCATCTTGTAATGGCAGGGGGTAAGTTTCAATACCTCTAATAAAATCAAGAGTCTCCTTTTTTACACTCCAAACACCTTGTCCAAAGAGATCTGCCTCTAAGATTCTCTTATCATCACCTGGTAGAATAGTTGTTTTCCCTTCCTCTGCGTAAATATCAGACTGCATGCGGAGCATTCTGACGAATGCAAATAATATTTTCCTTCCAAAATGAACTTTGATTATACTTCCAATTTGTCCAACGGAATATACCTGACCAGATACAGATCGTGTTAGCTCTGTAATGCTATCATCTAGCTCAATCCTTATTGAATTGCCATTGACTTCAATGATTTTGCCTATTTTTAAAGATTGCTGAGATATAAAAATTCCTTTATTCATGCTCATTTGTTAATATAAAATTTGTCATTCCAGAAAAAGTCCACCACTTTAAATCCTTATTATCATTTGGAGGTATAGGGTCTAGAGAATTATAATACACTCCTTTTTGACCTGCTACAAAAACTCTATCACCAAAATATTCATTCCTCAACCACTTGTCTAAAGTTTCATTAACTACGCAGGTATCTTTGTTTGATTCTTGAGCGAATGCCACTATTGTTGTTTTATTACTTATGGATGATAGAGCAGCTTCTATTTCAGCATTAATATGTTCATCCCCAAAACTATAGCCGCAAGTTATTAATACGTTTTCATTAGATGAATTAAGGGCTTTTCTAAATCCATCAAAAAGGTATGAGAATGGGTCTTTTTGAGTTTCAACATATTTTGTGGCTTGAGGGTAAATCATTATATCAGACATATCTGATAAATATTTTGTCCCGTATCGATTCCTTATTAGCCCTTTTTCCTTATCCTTTTGCCAATCAATTGATCCATGTAATTTATACAATAAGCATTTGTTAGGGTGACTATTCGAATTGTGAAATTCAAATTGAGGATTCCAATATCCAATCGCTCCACCTGAAAAACCGTCAATTACTGTAAATTTCTCTAAACCAAGGGCATCCTCAAGAAGTGTGTCGTAATTAGTAGAAAAGAAATTTAATTTAGATCGAGATGTTAAATTCGAACGATTACCGTAAATAGCTTTTACAAACTCAATGTGATGTTTAATTTCCACAATAGGCTCTAGAGCTGTTCCAATCAATTCTTTATCACCATTATTTGAATAACCGTAACGAACAGTGTCCCCAATTGCCGAAATAATAGATCCGTAAACATGTAATAAATCATCTTTTGATAAGGACTTTTTGGAAATTGTTGCTGACTTGCTTTTTGACCTTTCAGCTAAAGCAATCAAATCGCCTATATGACTAAGAAAGTGCTCAATATGTGAGTCTTCTTCTAGTTCATCAGTTAAGAGTTTTATTATTTGATTATCCTTTTTATGAGAAGAATCTTTAATAATATTCTTAACTCTATCAGTTAGGGGGTACATAAGAGGAATATTAGACAGGTAACTAATTCCTGCTCCAAATAGCCAGTTTTGCCTACCTGAATCAAGGTGTTGCCTTAATTTCTCCGTTATTGATTCAAAATCTTGTTTTTCCATAGTTCTTGATTTAAGGCTAAAAACAACAGGTTATATTATCATTTCATCTGCACAATATCCATCAGCTTTTCATAGCTGCTTACTTTCGAAAATTTAACCACTCCTCCTCCGATGGTATCAAAGTGTTTTTCGGCACAGTGGATTTTTAACTTCTCTATTTCCCGTAAATCCATATCAGAATCAGACCCTTTGGTTTCTGCCACAAAATAGATGTGTCGTACTTTGTCCTTGTCCAATACAATGGCCCAATCAGGACTGTATTTGGCGACAGGGGTGGAGACATAAAAACTCTTGGGAAGCTTTGCATATACCACCACCTCGGTACTGTTTTCCAGTGCTTTGGCAAAATCAGCCTCAATCTTGGAATCAGAGGTCAAATAGTCATAGATGTGTTTTTTCAACAGGTCCGACTGGCGGAGTGCATGCTTGTCATTGGTAAAGACCGTTTTGGCATCATGACGGTTATCGACCTTATGATAAACAATATTATTGATGATCAAGCTGGCCTTGACCTCATTAATTAACTTGCTGGACCTGGCGATAAACTCTTCCGGATTTTTACGGATCAGTAAAAATTTCTCCTCATGAATGGCTTTAAGGATCGCCACAATGGTTCTTCTGGTCAAATGGGTCAATGCTTCTATTTCTCCAATGACATCATAAACCGTATTGGCATATAGGTCATTTTTGAGCTTTAGGGATTCCCTTTTGGATTCTTTCACTAAGCTGCCTTGCTCCATTTCTGCTTTTGTTCCTTCCTGAAGCTCTCCGGTTTTTACTTCATATATACGGTCACTAATATGGAGCTGGGCATTGATCCGGTTTTTGCTGTCCTGGATAAGTTTTTCGGTATCGAAGTTGACTTCGTACACAGTTTTCAGATTGATTTTATCCCATAACTCCTGGAATTCCTTTTTCGCAAAATTGGCATTGGTATCCAAAATAATGGTTTGTCTTTCGTCTTCAGGCTTAAAGGCTTCCCCGGTATATACTGATTTGAGCAATTTCCCAATTGACTCCCGATAAGGTTCAAGGGTATAGGGGAGAGGCATCTTGTTTTCCTCAATCAATTCCCTTCCTTCAGGAGTGATCTTATCCTCTTCGTCAATGACATCATTTTTGTACAGGAGTTTATTCAGTTTCTTTGCATCCTCCTCGGTTAAACGATGTGTTTCATCTTGTTCATTGCTAACGATTTTACCCACAAAATACTCCACTTCGGCTCTTTGTGGACGGTCTCTGAGTGTAGCAGCTATTTCGGTTTGAAGACCTTTGGCAAATGCCTCATAGCTTTCTGATGCGATGACGGTCAGTTTATTGATTTCATGGATTTGTTCGCCCACCAAATCAAAGTCCTGCCTTACTCCACGTTTGTCCACACACAGACGCATACCACGGCCTACTTCCTGCCTTCTTCTGGTCTGGCTTCCACTATCCGCATTTTTGAGGGCACAGATTTGGAATACATTGGGATTGTCCCAACCTTCTTTCAGGGCAGAGTGGGAAAAGATAAAGCGAACCGGCTCTTCAAAGCTCATTAGCTTCTCCTTATTCTTCATGATCAGGTCATAGGCAGAAGTATCATCTGATTCCTCGCTCCCCCGTTTTATTTTAGGATCGATAGATTTACCTTTTTTGTCAATGGAAAAATAGCCATCATGTACTTTTCCGGCATCATCCCTGGATAGGTAACTGGAATAGGTCGTTGGTAAACCTACCTGTCCGGTAGGCAGGTAAGCTCTATGGACCTTTCCTGGATCAGTTTCCACCAGATAGTCATTATAATCAACTTTAAAGAGATCTAAGAATTCACTACGGACATTATTATATTCTTCCTCAAAAATCTGGGCATATTCTCCCAATAATTTCTCTCCTGATTCATCATAAATACGGTATTTATCAACGGAGTCTATAAAGAAGAGACTGAGTACTTTTATCCCTTGCCCAAACAGCTGTTTTTCTTTTTGCAAGTGAGACATGATGGTTTCCCTGATCTGCACCCTACGGAATGAATGTTCGTCCTTGTCATTGAGTATGTCCCCGGGAAATATGTCCTGTCCATTAATGACTACCTTGTTCAGGTACCCGTTGATTTCGGAAATTGTATGGTTTTTATAGGCCGGTAGATTTCCAGACAGTTCATAGAGGTTGGCACCTTCAGGCAGCTTTTGCCTCACTTTTTTAATACTTTCTCCAACTCTCTTTTCAAATTCCAATACGGCAAAAGGCGGCTTGGTGGTACTCAAGCTGATATGCTCAAGGTACAAATACCCTGTAGTACCTGTTGAGCCTTTCAGGTTGATGCCTTTGACCTGGATTTTCTTGACCAAATGCTGGTTATAGGCATCCAATGCATCTAATCGATAAATCTTATTGTATTCTTCACCTTTGGCGTGAGTAGCAGAATACCTTAAGGTAAATAAAGGATTAAAGCCTTGCATACTGTCCAAGGTTTTAGAACCTTGTTTACCAACGGATTGCGGTTCATCTATGATCAAAATAGGATTGGTCTGCGCGATGATATCAATAGGCCTCCTTGTCCCAAATTGATCCAATTCCCGATAGATACGGTTGCCCACATTATCCTTTAATTCCCCTGTCTTTTTGTCGTATTGAGCAGAAGAAAAAGCCTGGGTGTTGATAATCATCACACTGATCCTGCTGTCCGAGGCAAAGTTTTCTATATCCTGGGGACGGCCTGAATTATAGATAAATGGATTGATCTTATGCCCATACAATTCCTGAAAGTGATCTTGGGTAACTTCAAAAGATTTAAACACACCTTCACGAATGGCAATACTGGGGACAATAACGATAAACTTGCTCCAACCGTAATGCTTATGCAATTCATACATGGTACGGATATAGGTATAGGTCTTACCCGTCCCTGTTTCCATTTCAATGGTCAGGTTATAGCCCAGCTTTGTTCCATTAGGCCTTTCTATCTTTTGACTCTCATTCAAGTCGTTAAGTTTTTGCACCTGTTGGACATTTTTCAATACCTGTGGTTCCAATAACTGTATAGGACTATTACGATAGCCAATTTCTTCCAGTACCTCTGATTCGAATACCGATGCTTGGATACTTCCACTGGCTGCTTGCTTTGCCTTTTTGATCAGGTTTTTGCTGCGCTCTAAGGTGAAACGATTGGTTTTTATGGGTTGGCCATTAAAACAATCCACCACGGCTTTTACCGCCTGAATCTGAAAATCTTGTTCTTTAAATTGGAGTTTCATCTTTTTACTTCTCCTTTCTTGATATATGCTTGTTCAGGATGATTAATCAATTCGGGATGAAGGTATTTTAGTTCTCCAGATTTGATCATTTCTTTAAGGTATTGTCGCTTTATATATCTTTCACCTTTACCTAATATGTTGGCGATATGGGAAGCTTTCACCGCTCTTTCTGCACATATCTCCTTTATAATTTCCCAAACCTTTTTGTGATCATGTTCCCTTTGATTCAGCTCTTTGATTCGATTTTCCAGCTCTTTGCTAATAATAGGTGGTGTACTTAAATCCTGAGCTAGGGTACTTAAATCTTGAGGTGGGGTACTTAAATCCTGAGCTGGGGTACTTAATTCTTGAGGTGGTGCACTTAAATCCTGAGTTGGAGTACTTAATTTTTTTCCGGCGATATAATAAGTTCCTTTTCCTTTACCCTTCGGCTCTAACAGATCATGATTCTTTAATGATCTAAGTTCGATACTGGCTTTTAAAGTGTCACAATCTGCCATCTGACGATATTTATGATTATCTATGGCTCCAACTTCCCTTACAAAAATCAAAGCTTGCTTTTGACTGTCGTTCAACTGTAACCCCGCAAACTGAGCCAACCAATCTACGTCTTGTTGATCAAGAAAATGATGGAGCAATAAGCGGGTTACAAATTGGTTGTTATTCCTATCAGAATCGAATGTAGGAGGGGCCAAGTGAGAAGAAGCCATTAATTTTCTCATGGCCCGAATCCCAGACCCTTTGGTCTCAGCTAAGTTCGTCTCATGAAATACCGCTGCAATAAATGGGTTTCTCGTTTCACTTCCTGGTTCTCCCAATTTGTCTTCAGCCTTAAGTGAATAACCTGGATTGATGATCTCTATGCGATTATCATAGCGGATCACCTGAATAGGCCTATGCTCTCGGTAGGATCTGTGCATCACAGCATTGACGATGGCTTCACGAAGTGCTTTCGATGGAAGACCAACGGATTTAGCTTGCATCTCTCCATCTGATAATAAAAATCCTCTTGGAAGATCATTATTAATCGCTTCGATCAATCGAAAAACCAAAGTTAGAAGCGGTCCTCTCATATCTATGGTAGTGAACCTGTCATCAGGATCCTGTACCCAAACATTGCCTGGAACCCTGATATAATCAACCCTTAGCATAGGCATATGCGCTCTTAAAGCTTTAGAACTTCCAAAAAGCACTAATCCGGATAGGTTAAGTTCATTTCTGTTCTGTTTGTTCACACAGCCTAGCGCTTCCAACAGCTCAGCATCAGAGTAGCTTAATTCTTCTGCAGCAGCATTTACTTTTTCACGAAGAGTCCTATACCTTTTAAGCGCATTTTCATCTATATCCTCAAGGCTAGTACCATTAACCGGAGTCTGATCATAACCTTGATAGTCAGCATAAAAGACCCGCAAATCATCTTCATTGCACCTTTGATCTGTTGGGCCGATGCGTCGGTATGCTCCCTGGGGAAGTCCATCAGCTTTGAAATACAAAGGCTTTTGGTTAAGAGAAAGCTCATCCACACGAACTTTTATTATGGTATCACCATGAACTCTTTCCACCGAGACTTTAGGTCGTACAGGAATATTGAACATTGAGCTACACTGGCTGACAAAATCTTTCTGAAAACTATCCGGGTCAGTAATATGTACCGTTTTATATTGAGGAATAAGCGAAGCTTTATCTTCAGCTACACCCAATAAGATATAACCACCACCTAATGAGGGTTCATTCGCAAAAGCGCACACCGTCTCCATGACTGAATGTGAACTTTCATGCCCTCCCTTAGCTTCTATCCAATCGCATTCGTCCTGTTGGTTCAACAATTCAAACAATTCTTCTGCTGTATAATCCTTCATATCAGATCACTTTCATTTCTGTTTCTGGACTTAACTGCTTTAGTAACTGACGGACATTCACCTTGGCGGTATCGCTTTTAAAGCCGCTATCCCGGAATACCACCCTAAGCGGTTCGTCCTTGGCGATTTCTTTGGCAAAGTCTTCATCGATGCCTTGATCAAAACAGGCATAAAGAGAATTTTCAGCTACCATATAAACCTTCTTTCCAGCAATATCCCTGGTATTGATTTTTAAACTCAGCGGTAATCCCCAATCCAACATGATCTGGGCCAGCAAATCATCCGGTGTACGGTCAGGCTTTACATTATCCGCAAAGGCATCCAACTGGCTTTGCTGATAGTCCTGAGGACGATAATACACATCCTGCATATTGCTGCTGTCCAGACAATAGACACGAAACCCATAATCTAAATCTACCCCTGTTTCATCTTTGATCTTTTTAGCTGCTCTTCTGATACGTTCTTTGCCTATTTCACAGATGTTTTTGTAACCTGATTTGTAGGCTTCACTTTTTTCATCTGTGGCTTCGGGAATTTGTACCATAATGAATTTTCTTCTGCCTTTATCCTGGGAATTTAATTTCACAACTGCATGAGCTGATGCAGAAGATCCTGCAAAAAAATCAAGCATAGTATCATCACTCTTTAAAACCAAAGCTGATAATCTTGAGATAAGATTGGATGGTTTTGGTGTATCAAAAACATTACTGTCAAATAATTCAAGAATTTCTTTTTTACCTTGTTTATTAGAAGAAGTGTTATCCCAATAATTAGTTGTAGGTTGCCCTTTACTTTCAAAATCATAAATAACACGTTGTGGTACACCTTCACCATTTTTTCCAAAATAAATCCTTTTCTCTTGGAGTAATTTTTCATAGCTCTTTGGTGGATATGCGAAGAGCCTTTTGTGCTTATTACCCGAAGGGGTAGTAACCTCATACTCATATCCACCACCGCTTAATCCTTTGGATACTGTAATAGGTACAGGTCTCCATTTTCCTAATGGAAACTCATCATTAGGTACTTTATAGCTTTTTTCTACATATTCTTTTGAAAGCGGTTCTAATTTAAATTCAGTCAGAATACTTTTACCATAAACTACAATATTTTCTCCTTGCTTAGCTACATTTTTTGAATCACTCGAAATCTCTTTCTTTCTTTTCCACATAATTGAAGTAATGAAATTTGATTCACCAAGTATTTCATCGCAAATCTTTCTAAGATTATGTGCCTCATTATCATCAATGGAAATAAAAATGACTCCATCATCAGTTAATAAATTTCTCGCCAACTTCAACCTAGGATACATCATACTGAGCCAATCAGAATGGTATCTACCGGCAGTTTCCGGATTAACAACCAAACGTTGGTTAAAAT
>NZ_BAAHAP010000081.1:0-22828 GCF_054777495.1 Echinicola sediminis
CCACGGAATTAAAAAAACTTTTCTGTGGGTTTCTGTGCATTCTCCGCCAAGGCGGACAAGTTGTGAGAGATGGTTTGCTAACTTAGAGCTACTGGTGTCTTTACGGATATACATATTGTAAAAACATCTTAGGTGCGCCTGTTGTAAAACTCTGGGCTGCTGAATTACGGGCAGGCATAATGTAGCATAGAAAGCCGCTGGACACCGGTACTGGCAGAGAGGAATTCACCTCATCTGCCCCTTTAGTGTGAGCTAATTAAGCCAATGCATATCACTTGGCAATCCATTTCCTGTTCAATTCAAAACAGGAGCATCATTGCTCTGATAATAAATCCCTCCGGTCAGCCTCATAAGCTCCACTTCTGCTTCCTTGATGGAGAAAATCGCATCGATCAACCTGCTCTCTGCTTCCAATCTGTTGACCTGTGCATCCCTGAACTCAAGATAACTGGTCAGTCCAGACTTAAAGCGGTCAAAGGCAATGGCCGTATTTTCCTCCACCACCATATAATTGGCTCTTTCTATTTCCAGTCGCCTTCTGCTATTGTCATAAATATTGAAGGCCCGGTGAATATCTGACCTCAACTGAACCTTATATTGGTTAAGGACATAGACCTGGGTTTCCTGCTGGACTTTGGCCCGCTGGATTTGCCGATTTAACACAAAACCGCTAAACAAGTTGATCCCAATGGTTGCCCCAAAGTTATAGCCGTCCCTTTTATTCTGGATCAAAAAGCCGGCATCAGAATTGGACACCGATTGGCGATAGTTCCCATCCAAGGTCAGTGTCGGTAATCGTCGGGCCTGCACTTCTCTTACCTGTAAATAGGCCACATTCTCCTGGCGCTGGTTGATCAGCAGCAGTTTGTTATTATCAAAAGCCTGATCAAGTAGCGGTCCCAGCTTAAGTGTTTCATTTACGGTGATGGAATCAGCCACCGCAAAGTCCCGATCGGACGCTACGGCCAGAAGTTCGTTCAGGTTGATCTGTGCATTACGGATCACCTGCTCCTGAGAAACCAGCTGTGACATGTCGGTATTGTAATCCACTTGGGCCGCCAAATATTCACGTTTAGAGGTTCCGCCAAGCTCGTATTGGGCCTTTACTATTTCCAGCCGCTGCTCGGACAGTTCCAATGTTTCCTGTAAAACCTCGTACCTTTCCTGCTCCAGCACCAACCGGTAATAAGCAGAAGAAATCGCTGCTACGGTATTTTCAATGACCACCTTTGCCTGTAGCTCGCCGATTTCGGTCAGCTTGCCCAATCGCTTCATGGCCACCAAGGCATCCAGTCGGAATCCGTAGATGGCATTGAGGTTGAAGTTTTCACCGGTGGACTTCGCTCCCTCTATGTTTCTTGTCTCGGTATCATTGACAAAACGCTGCTCCACATCTTCCACACTGCTGGTCCTTCCATAGGTAGCGTCTATCGTTGGGAGCAAAGCCCCTAATCCGATCTTTTCATCAATTTCACTGACTTCCTTTTCCTTGAGGGCAATCTTCACATCGTAGTTGTTTTCTAGCCCCAGCAGGACAGCCCGCTCAAAGGACAATGTTTCCTCCTGGGCATGTACACCAAAACCGAGCAAACATGCCAACACACTGAATAAACCTTTTTTCATCATACTCTCGCTAATCTTCCGGATTTAGAGGTCAAATAAGTATATACTGCAGGAATCACAAACAAGGTCAGAATGGTGGAAAACATCAGCCCTCCAATCACAGCTACCCCCATAGGCATCCTACTTTCTGCCCCGGCACCAAGGGCCAAAGCAATGGGCAGTATACCTAAAATAGTGGACAAACTGGTCATCAAAATAGGCCTGAACCGGGCAGAGGCAGCTCCTATGATAGCCTCCTTGACCTCATGGCCATGCGCTTTCCGCTGGTTGGCAAATTCCACAATCAAGATCCCGTTTTTGGTCACCAATCCGATCAACATGATAATCCCAATCTGACTGAAAATATTAAGGGTAAAATCAAAAGCCCAAAGAGAAAGCAAGGCCCCACAAAGCGCCAAAGGCACCGTAAACATAATGGTCAAAGGATCCATAAAGCTCTCAAACTGCGCAGAAAGCACCAGATAGATCAGGATCAATGCAAACAAAAATGCAAATATCAAGCTGTTGGAGCTTTCACGAAACTCCTTAGAAACTCCCGCCACATCTGTGGTGTAGCTATCATCCAGTACCTCATCAGCTATCCTGTCCATCTCCTCCAATCCGTCTCCAATGGTATGTTTTGGCGCCAAGCCCGCAGAAACCGTGGCACTCACAAACCGGTTAAATCGGTACAATTGAGGCGGAGTGCTCTTTTCCCGAATGGTCACCAGGTTATCCAATTGCACCAGCTGCCCGTTTTCGGCCCTTACATAGAGCATTCGGAGATTAATGGGTTCATTCCTATCCTCCAGCTGCATTTCTCCCACCACCTGGTACTGCTTTCCATTCATGATAAAATAATCAAACCGCTGTCCAGAATAAGAAAGCTGCAAGGTCCGGGCAATTTCCTGAACCGAAACCCCGATGTTACGGGCCTTGTCCCGATCGATTTCTACTTCAATCTCCGGCTTGGTAAATTTCAGGTTAATATCAGAAAATTCGAAGACCTCACTCTGGTTTACCCTGTCCATAAAATCAGGAATGACCTCCTTGAGCTTTTCCAATGTCTGGGCCTGAATGACGTATTGAATGGGAAGCCCGCCCCGGCGGTCACCGATGGACTGGGGCTGCGAGGCAAAGGCCCGCACGTCCGTTTTGTTCTTTAAAATCCCTGACACCTGTTCAAAAACATCCTGTTGGCTGCGCTCCCGCTGGTCCGCATCCACCAAACTCACCCTGATAAAACCTGAGTTGGTGCTGGCCGTACCAAAGCCCGGAGAAGTCACTGAGATAAACCCTTCCCACACCTCTGGGGAAATGGCCGTCATCATTTCACTCAGCAACTCATCAATGACACGGTCCATATAATCAAAGGTGGCCCCTTCCGGCCCACTCATATTGATGCGCATTTCTCCCCGGTCTTCTACAGGCGCCAGCTCGGAAGGAATGGAAACAAACAACCCGTAAATCCCCAGTCCCATGACTGCAATGATGATGAACGACACCCACCTAAAGCCCATAAACCAACGTAACACTCGCTCATACTTCCTATTCAGCCACAGATAAAAAGGCTCGGTCACATTATAAAACCAATTATGCTTTTCACGGTTCTTCAGGAGCTTGGAACTCAGCATGGGAGTCATGGTCAAGGCCACAAAGGAAGAGATGATCACCGACCCGGCCACCACAATCCCAAACTCCCTGAAAAGCCTTCCTGTCGTTCCGGAAAGAAAGATTACCGGCAAAAACACCGCCGCCAATGCGATGGTGGTAGCGATAACCGCGAAGAAAATTTCCTCGGCACCCTTTTCCGCCGCCTTGTCAGGGTTCTCCCCCTTCTCAATCTTCGCATAGATATTTTCCAGCACCACAATGGCATCATCCACCACCAGACCAATCGAGAGGACGATTCCTAATAGCGTAAGCACGTTCACGGAAAAGTCCATCAAATACATGATAAAAAACACCCCGATCAGGGATATGGGAATGGTCAGCACCGGAATAAAAGTCGTCCTCCAATCCCGTAAAAACAGAAAGATAATGGCCACTACCAGCATAAAAGCCAGGAAAATAGTTTCCTTTACCTCGCTGATAGAGCTCCTGATATATTCGGTCGTATCGAAGCCGATGCCCAGTTTAATGTCGTCGGGAAGATCCTTTTTAATAAATTCCAACCTTCGGTAAAACTCATCCACGATCTCTATACTGTTGGAACCGGGAAGTGGCACCAGCACCACGCCCACCATCGGAATTCCGTCCCGTTTCAGTACTGTCCTTTCATTTAAAGGGGCCAGCTCTGCTTTTCCCACATCCTGGAACCGCACTATATTGTCATTGTCCTCCTTGATGATAAGTTGGTTAAACTCATCTGGAGTGGAAAGCCGGCTTTTGGTACGGACAGAAAGCTCTATCGTCGCCCCTTCGATCCTTCCAGAGGGAAGCTCCACGTTTTCACTTTGCACCTTATTGAGCACATCCAAAGGGGTCACTCCGTAGGAGGCCATGCGGATGGGATCCATTCTCAGACGCATGGCATATTCTTTTTCTCCCCAAATCCTCACCTCACTTACCCCTGGTATGGTCTGCAACCTTTCCTTGAAAATATTGTCTGCTATATCGGAAAGCTGCAGCAGGCTTTTTTCATTACTCTGAACATTTAGAAAGACAATGGGCTGGGAGTCGGCATCAGCTTTGGACACCACTGGCGGTTCTGCATCGGGCGGGAGGTTCCTCTGAGCACGTGCCACCCGGTCTCTGACATCATTGGCAGCAGCCTCCATATTGGCTCCGACCTCGAATTCCACCGTAATGTTACTGGTTCCATCATTACTCGTGGAGGTAAGTGACTTGATGCCCGAAATCCCGTTGATCGACTCTTCCAAAGGTTCCGTAATCTGGGCCTCTATCACGTCTGCATTGGCCCCTACATAGGTCGTCCTGACATTGATCACCGGTGGATCCACACTCGGATACTCCCGTACACCGAGAAATGTCATCCCTATGATACCAAAAAGTAAAATGGTCAGGGAAAATACAATGGCCAAAACCGGCCTCCTGATACTGATAGTGGACAAACTGGCCATATCAATTGATTTTATTCAATTCCACTTTCATTCCTTCTTTTACCTGTAAAACTCCAGTGGTCAGCACCAGCTCCCCTGGTTGAAGTCCTTCAGTGATCTGAACTTTGCGTTCCGTCCTAATGCCAATCGACACTTTTCTCTCTTCCACCACTCCTTCTTTATTGGCCAAGTAAAGCTTATAACCTTCAAGTTCCGGAATCAAAGATTCTGACGGAACCATCAGGGCGTCTTCCTCCACATCCAGGTTAAACTGGATGCTGACAAACATGCCCGGCAAAAACCTTCTCTCCTTGTTTGGACTGATGGCCCTTAGCTTCAGCGTCCTGGTATTGGCATCGACAATAGGCTCGTAGGCATACACTTCTCCTTCCTCCCAGCCTTCAGAGACATTATTGGAAAAAAGGATTTTGGAGCCGACTTTTACCCTTCCGGCATATCGCTCGGGTATGGAAAACTCAATTTTGATGGGATCTATATTTACGATGGTTGAAATCATTGCGGAAGTTCCGATTACCGATCCCACAGACACCTGTCTCAAGCCCAGTACCCCGTCAAAGGGAGCCCTGATCACCATCTTATCCAATTGCGCCTCCACCAACCGAATATCCGCCAGAGAGGTATTGTACTGATTAAGGACAACATCATACTCTTCCTGACTTATCGCCTCACGCTCCAGAAGTTGCTTTTGACGGTTCTCCTGTCCTTCGTATAGTTTCTTACTAAACTCTAACCTATCCAGCTGTGCACTCAGTTCATCATCATTGAGATACACCAAAGGTGTTCCCTTCTTCACAAACTGTCCCTCTTGAAAGTTGATGGACTCCACCAAACCGGTAATTTCGGGCCGTAACTCTACGGACTCATTGGGAAGTACATTCCCGGTTACCTTAAGGTTGTTCTCCAACCTCTCCGCCTTCATTTCCAACACATCCACCGGCAAAAGGGCCCCAGCAGAAGACGGAGTAACTTTCTTTTCGGCTGAGGGCACATTTCCAGAGCTGTTCCAGTTCATCCTCGGAAAGAGAAAGATCAATGCTATCACAGCTCCAATGGCCAGAATCAATATTATTTTGGTTCGCTTCTTCATTTCGGTTTAGACTTCACTCCAATAGGTCAAACTTTTCGGGATCAACCTTTCTATGAAACAAATTAAAAGATTTAGTGATTACAATTTTGTAAATAAAATACAGGTGGTAAATGACCGTTTTCAGTGGTCACCTGCTGATCAACAAAATCGCTTCCTCCAGCCTCCTATCCAGCAAGACCTCCCTCAATCGCCTCAACAGACTCTGCAGCAACAACCTACGCGACCCAAACTCAAAAAAGCAGTACAAACTATTCCCCTACTATCTTGATGACAATGATACACCCTATGGTTTCAAGGCAGGCTACCAGCAGCTAATCTTAGTCCTGATCGTAGTGCAGCACTATAAAGAATTGACACTAAGTTCATCCAATGTCCTTTTCAGCTTTGGGCCAGGAACAAACCTATAAATAAAATTTAACCGGTAATTCCCCGTCCCCACTTCACTACTAAAGTCCTTAACCTTTGTCGGCCGAACATTGTTATAAACATAGTTGGCATTAACGGCCCACCTTTCGGAATTATAGCCCACACTTCCTTTCAAAAAATAATTGGCGTTTACTCCCCAATTGATTTCCCGGCTTCCTCCTTTTGCCTGGGTAAACCCGAAGCCCAAATTCCCCGAGGCGGATCCCATTAGAAAAAAATGCTTGGCGATTACCAAATTATAAGCATAACCGATATTGGGCCCCAGCTCAAAAAAATTAAGCTGATCAAAATCCCGGTCCGGAGCTATTTCTATCTGCCGGGGAATCAAAGAACTATCCCCTTTTATTGTCCCTCCATAAGCATCAAAGCCCAGCAAAGGTGTTCCTGCCGATCTTTTTTGCCATTCGGTCTGAAAAAAAGCCGCTCTGTAAGAAAACCGATCAAAATTGAACACATACTTTACCGAAGCTCCCACTTTACGGACTTTCACGTCTTTTCGCTTATGATAAGCCTCCCCTTCAGGAGCAAACTTTCCTTGAGGAAGCAGCTGATACCCTTCATAAAACTGCAAAAAACCATCTATGGCCAGTTTCTGCGGATAAACATGCACCTGCATATCCAGATAGTCCGAGTCGACTTCATCACCTCTCCCCCTGTTAAGAAAGCCAAAACTAAATGCCAGGTTCAGATTAAGGGGGCCATAGGATCCTCCCACCCCCATATTGAGCGGGGTGTTGGGCCTGTATTTTAAAGTAGGCATCAAGCCCGATTTATCGATGAGGTTAAGATCGGTATGCTTTCTGGAAAAATAATACCTTCCGGTCAGAAGGCCGGGAAATTCCCTGTAATAGGAAGTATCGTGCTTTACGGACTGACTGTAGACATTAGCCCTTAAAGATGTAAGCACAAAAATAAACAACAAAACCACGCCCGGCTTTAAGGCTAATCTCATATTGATATTTGACTAGTTGATAAATTGGGATGCAAACTATGCTAGCCATTCAAGAAACGAAATATTAGGAAATAAAAAAATGCATAAAGCAAAAAGTAAGCACACCGGCTATTGTACCGGAAATCAGGACCACTCTGAGAAACACATTCTTTAACTTTCTTTGGTTGGAAAAAAAAGACATCACACCCAACAGGTAAGCCGAAAAAAGTAAAAATGCTGTCGCTATTGTCTGAACCATGATCCTCCTGCTTTTTGTAAATCCAATAACGCTAATTCCATCCACAAAAACGTATTTTCCACTTTATCTTTATGTTAACAATCGACCAATTACCCGACAAAACCCCATGAATACCATCTATTTAGCCCATAGCCGATTTTAGTAAGGATCAATAGCATCTAGGTTTTCAGCAACTGATATTTATGAATTCTATCAGGCCCGATCCTAATAAATATGGAAACACAGGCAAGGAAAGCCTGGAGGGTTTGAACAATCACTGTTTGGTCAAATCAACAAAAACTTGTTATCTATTATTGGAAGACACAAGTTGTTGAAGCACCATGACCGCTTTCCGGACTGGAAGGGTTGGACCAGTGGTTCAGGATCCTTTACCTACTCCTACAAAGAGAAGGATAGTGGGATTACTTATATCAAAAACCAGAAACATCATTATAAAAGGGACACATTTTTAAACGAATACAAAAGGATGCTTATCGAAAACGGAGTTCCTTTCAAGGAGAAAACCTGCCCTGACTACAAGGTTCAACCCCGCCGGGGTTGGCCATTTATTTTGAATTTCTCACACATTGGGTTGTCACCCAAGGTTATTGTAGTTGATGCCCTTAGGGGGCATCCCCTTGTATCCATAAAGCAGTCCACATGGAGGACATTAATCTGGTCACCAAAGATTTGACCTGTCTTCAAAAATAGAATCCCCTCCATAATTGCTTGCTCCCCGCCTGTCCATAACCCCATAACAGTTGCAAAGGAGTTGCTTTTGCCCCGTTCCGAAGGGATAAAAACTTTGACTTTGGGGATTAATGGCATCATTGCGGATAATTATATAAAATTGGGTCACTTGTTCTTGAACTAAACCGACAATAAACTAGCTCTGTCCATCCGTGGCCCCCGCAATTTTTCTAATTAACCCAAGGCATGCCTGAGATACCAAATCCTTATAATTAAAATACCATCCCGAACTTTCGAGATGGTATTTGCTTTTAAACCTTATATTATTAAATATATGGAGGCTGATAAAAAGTTACTGCGAAAATAACCTCCAACTCATTTACACACACTAAAAGTCGTTAGTAGAAAAAGTTGCTTAATCACCCAAGACAAATGTACACATTTTTTGGACAATAAAACAATACTCCGATCACGGTATTATTTGATTTATTACTGGAATATTAACACTATTAAGATAAATCCAATATTTTTTTTCCAATAAAAAGATATATCGACCAATTAAACTCAGAAGGATCCGTGCAAAACAGATTTTTTACAAGAAGATTTATTTTTGGATTTTCTTAGAACGGCAGCAACAAACTTTTATCATTTAGAAGAACAAACTCCTGCTATCCTGGGCAAGCATCCCATCCCCTCAAAAAGACAGATTGCCCCACCATCTCATAAATGTGAATCGAAAAACAGAAAAACAGAAATAGCCTTTTATATTTGAAGGCTAAAACCAAGGCTTGTAGCAAAACTGATGGATCATTCTAAGGAAATAGTAAGTGTAGTCATCCCCTGTTATAATCAAGGAAAGTACCTGGAAGAAACTGTCCAATCGGTCCTTTCCTCCACCTATCCGGCAGTCGAAATCATTATCGTCAATGATGGATCAACAGATGACTCCATGGAGATAGCAAAGAAGATAAAAGACAAGCATCCTGAAATTAAATTAATTGACCAAGCTAATGGAGGCGTATCCAGTGCCAGAAACCATGGCATTGAAACAGCTAAGGGCAGCATCATCCTTCCTTTGGACGGAGACGACCTCATTTCACCCGAGTACATTTCTGAAGCGGTCAAAATCCTCCAATCAAAGCCGGAAGTAAAAGTCGTGTACAGTAAGGGGATCAGGTTTGATGAATCAGGCCAGAAAGCCTGGAACCTAAAGCCTTTCAGCAGACATCAGCTCGCCAAGGACAACATGATCTTCCATGCAGGCTTTTACCGAAAAGCGGACTGGCTGAAAGCCGGGAAATATTCAGTGGAAATGAGGTATATGGGGCGTGAAGATTGGGAATTCTGGATAAAAATGCTCAAAAACGATGGAGAGGTTTACCAGTTGCCTTTTGTAGGTTACCTGTATCGGCAGACTCCTACCAGCAAAAGAAAGAAGACAGCCACCAAAGAGAGGAAAAAGGAAAGGATAGCGTTTTTGAATTCACGTCATATGGACTTCTTTCAACGCGAGCTAAACGGACCACTACGGTTTCAACGGTCCTGGTCAAAGCCTTACAATACCGTTTTAAAATGGCTGGGAATGCTTTAAATCTTATCCAAGCCCTTCCAAAACTTCAAAAAATAATACTTAAGGGGATTTTTATATTTCAGCTGTTTCCAGGGGCGGCTGCCATGTGGTTTGTGCAAGACAGGCGCATTCATCAGGACATAATTTTTATACCCCAATTCCAGGGCCTTCTTTGATATAAATGTATCATACCAGTCCTTGGCATCATCCAAGCTCATAAAATCATACGCCTCCAAAAACTCCGGACTGAACAAGGTGCAGCAGAAACTCAGGCTTCTCTTGGTTTCAATCACCTCTTCCTTTACCTCCTTAAATTTCAGGTAAGGGAAATTTACTTTTTTATCGTACCCTACCGTAATGGCCCCTACCAAGCCTACTTTCTCCTTATTTTGGTAAAAGGCCAGCATTTTACTGATGGTATCGGGCTCGACGGTAACATCTGATTCCACCACAATCAAGGGAAGTCCTTTCTCTCTGGCCTCTTTTTGGGCCATTTGAAGCACCAGCTTGTAGTTCGGTGAAGGAGTATCTGTCACCTCCTCCAAATGGACCAGTTGATAGCCGATCCCAGGGGCATTCTTATCCAACTGCACTTTGGTTTCCTCAGTGCTGAAGTCATTAAAAATCTTATGCTCCACCGCAACAGACGATGCCTGGATGGCCTGTGCCGTTTCCAAGGTGGTTTCAATGGAATTCTTGACCGGAGTGATGACTAAAGCTTGGACCATGGCAGTTCAGGGGTTGACATAAAAAAATAGCGTTTGGCCGGCTGATCATTCTCCGGCCAAACGCTATTTCAGATAATTTATTAGCTAAGCTTCGCTACAGCCTCTTTGATTCTTTTCAATGCTTCTTTTAGCTCATCTTCAGAAGCAGCATAAGAAAGCCTCACGCAGTTTGGAGCACCAAAGGCAGCACCTGTCACCAAGGAAACATGGGCTTGGTTCAGGATATACAAGCAGAAGTCATCCGCATTGTCAATCTTATGTTCGCCGTTTGACTTTCCAAAGAAGGCCGTTACATCCGGGAAGAAGTAGAAAGCACCTTCAGGTACATGAGTCTTGATTCCAGGAATATCTCTCAAAAGATTAAGGACCAACTCTCTTCTGTTGTAGTAGGCTTTTTCCATTTCCTTTGAAGGGCTTTGGTCGCCAGTGATGGCAGCCAGTGCCGCACGCTGAGCAATGCCCGTTCCACCGGAAGTGAACTGCCCCTGAATTTTTTCGCAGGCCTTGGCAATGAACACCGGTGCACAGATATAACCTACTCTCCATCCGGTCATGGCATATCCTTTAGAAAAACCGTTGACGGTGATGGTTCTGTCAAACATATCCGGCAAAGCAGCCATACTTGCATGTTGTCCGGTGAAGTTGATCAATTCATAAATTTCATCGGCAACCACATAAACATCATCATGCTTCTTCACGACATCAGCAATGGCTTCCAATTCCTCCTTGCTGAATACCGAACCGGTAGGGTTACATGGAGAAGAGTAGATCACTGCTTTGGTCTTGTCGGTGATGGCCTCTTCCAGTTGAGCGGCAGTAGCCTTGAAGTTGTTTTCCAACGTTCCTTCAATCAACACGGGTACACCACCGGCCAACTTGATGATTTCAGCATAGCTCACCCAATACGGGGAGAAAATCACCACTTCATCCCCTTCATTGATGAGGCACATGAAGATATTGGCAATGGAGTGCTTTGCCCCGGTAGAAAGCACAATGTGCTCCGCCTTTGCTTCAGCAATTTTATTTTGTGTTCTAAGTTTTTCAGCAATAGCTTCTCTCAGGTCTTGATAACCTGATACTGGAGGGTAAGAAAAATATTTACCTTCATCAATTGCGGACTTTGCCGCATCCTGAACGTGCTGAGGAGTCTTGAAATCAGGCTCTCCCAAACTTAAACTGATGATGTCAATCCCTTGGCCCTTCAGCTCTCTTGCTTTTTTGGCCATCGCCAGCGTAGCTGACTCTTCCATATTGTTAATACGGTCTGATAAGATACTGCTCATTGTTTTATAATTGTTTTTTCTATGGTCACATTCATTGGGCCATCCCAAAACTTGCGGAATGGTGGCCACATACCTGCCCTTTATTATTAACTCGGCAAAATTAAGGATTATGCTTGTTAATTCTAAACCTTTCCTTTATTTAGAGCACAGATTCTTTCTATCTGATCGTTAAGTAAAATAAAACAGGACTGTTGGTTGTTGGAACAATATGAAAACCATCCTCTTAAGTATATTCTTTTTTGGTGCGCTCACAGTGACAAGGGCGCAAACTGCAGACAGCACTTCCCGCCCTGCTGATCAGGATTCCTCGGGAGTGGTGCTGAACCAGTTATTGCCCACCACCGCTCCTTTACTGCTTTTCGATGATGACAAACGGAAAGAAGAAAAGAAAAAGAAAAAAAAGAGGGAGCGCAAAAACGTCTATTTTGGTGAAAAAACCCGTACGGGCTTTATCCGCACCGATGTAAAAGGCAAAACCCAGTTCCAACTTTTCCACTATACCACCCGAAACAAACAGGTGGATCCTTACATTCGCGATATTTACTGGTTTGATGCCGCTGATAAAGTCATTCGCACATCAGGCTTCGACCCCTCCCAGGGCTATCTGCTGCATGGTCCCTATGAAAAACGCATGGACGATGCCGTGGTGGAATCCGGCAATTATTATTTCGGCACTAAACATGGCCGCTGGATGACCTATAACAGCAAGAATATCCTAACTGACAAATCCCACTTTTACGAAGGCTGGCCAAAAGACTCCAGGATCAGCTATTATAACCAGCAAAAGCAACAGGTGGAAAAAGTGGTTCCGGTGGAGTACGACCTTAAGGAAGGCAACTTCTACCACTTTTATGAAAATGGGCAACTGGCCGTAAAAGGTGAATATCACTATGGTGAAAAAGTAGGACTTTGGACTGAATATTGGAATACCGATGGGGAAAAGCACATCCGTAAAAGAGAAATCCAATACCAGGAAAAGCCCTTCTCAAAAAATTTCACCCCCTATATCAAATCCGAATGGAGCAAGGAGGGCAACCTGATCTATATAAGCCCAAAAAACTGACCGAAAATCAACCATCACATTTTGTGTATGAACGGGATAATTATTTAAACCAGTAACAAAAAACAAGCACTCCTTACTCTTCCTTTTTTTTAGCTCATTTTTGAGCAAAGTGGTAACTTCCCAAAAGCCCCAGACCACCACTTATCACATTGATATTCTGCCATTTAATTAGTACTTTTATTTAAATCACTTTTAGTATTTTTTGAACCAGAAATTATGCGATTTGCTAACATTCGGATATGGTTGTTTTTATTTGGAGCAATTTTTTTGATTGCAGCCTTCTTATTCCAGCAATCGAGAACTAATCAACATCAACTTCAGCAACAGGCATTTAAAAGCATTGAACTGTCAAAACTGGCGCTAATGGACGCCTTGGATAATTACCATGCCCAGATGGTCTCTTTCTTAAGAAGACAACTTTACAGCTATCTTCCTGACAAGCAGGACAACACTCAAAGAGTGGCTCAGGACATGGTCAGCACTTTTGACCTAAATAGTCCAAAACGCTTTCATATAGACACCGTTCAGTACTTAACTGCTGATAAAAAACCCCATGTTAAAAGTACGATGTCAATAGTTCGGCGGGACAGTTTCTTCATTAAAGAAAAGAACTATATTTTTCATTTTGAGCAAAAAGAAACAGGTGGTGAATTCTACACCAATGTCGCCGAATTCAGTCAGTTACTAAACCGTCTGGAAAAACAATGGGACATCAGCATTGACCAGAAAGCAGGTATCACCAACGAGAGCAGAAGCTTGGCCATCACCCATCACATCAGTCTTTACCAGTTGATGAGAAATAATCTGAACAATCTCTTCTTTGATGAAATCTTCATTGTCAACTCAAAGGGTGAATCCATTTATCCCCAAAAATTAAGTGGGATTAAGCTTTTTTCCCCACCGCAGTTATTTGCAGCCCCGGACTCCTCTGTCCTAAACAAAAGTTCACCATCTCCCCCAGAGGTAGGAAATAAAAAAATCAGGCTAAAACTCTCTTCCGATGAATATGAAGTTTTCATTGCCCCCTTCACATTAGGAGACGAACAGCTATACATCACCGGCATTAAGGAGAGCGCCCAATTCCAAAAAGTAGCCTTAAAAATCAATTTCAACTGGCTCAGTACCTTTATCATTAGCCTTTTGCTCATTTTTACCTGCATTCCCCTTCTTGCTATTTTCAAAATGGACGTGGGGGATATACTCACAAAAAACAAAGTCTACAGTGCGGGACTTTCCTTGATTCTTTTTTCACTGATAATGGGCTTTACCATTTCATTTATCCGAAACCAACGTGAGCCCAACACTCATCCAGCTGAAATACAACAAATAAAAAAAGAATACAGGAACCTGGAATCCGGACTCCCATTTTTCCTGGACCAATTGGACACCTGGGATACCTCCAAGATGAATATCGACAAAACCGGCCTGATAAACGAATACCTATCGTTTGATGATGAATCCAGGATAAAACTGCTTCATATCCCCAAAATGGATCCCCTGAGCTTGGACTTCAACTCAAACCGATTTATCAGGTTGGATAACCGTGATTATGTTCAGTACTTCAACCGAACTGGACAAACAGATACCCCAAAGTTTTTCACCAGCGCACATTACTCCCAATCCACCGGTAAGTTGGAAGCCGTGATCAGCATGAAGGAAGACAGTTCTCTTAAAAAAGCCATTACTTTTAAACTTGACAGCATCTTTTCCGAAGACTTGGAAAGACAGCGTTTCCTAATATTCAAAGCCAGGGGAAAAATCCTTTATAAGAGTCCATCTATCCGAATCCCCATAAGCCACATCCAACAAGCCGTAGAAAAGAGTAAGTGGACAGAAATCATTTCCCTGACCGAAAACAACCCCAATGCAGGTAAAAACGCACATTGGTCCATCCCTCTCTACGTCAATGGACACGACTATCTCGGGATATTAAGCAATATGAACATGGAGGGCTTTGACCAGCCTATCTGGGTACTGTTTCTCATCAACAAAAGCCAAAACCAGATCTTCACCTCTCTTACCTCTCTTGAGGCCATCACCTTTTCTCTGATTTACCTCTTGGTATTGATTCTAATGTCTTTGCTCACTTTTCTTTCCCAGAACCGAAGTATTTACCTGAATC
Organism: Echinicola sediminis; assembly: GCF_054777495.1. Lineage (NCBI taxonomy): Bacteria > Pseudomonadati > Bacteroidota > Cytophagia > Cytophagales > Cyclobacteriaceae > Echinicola > Echinicola sediminis. Next base: position 14,824 of record NZ_BAAHAP010000081.1, read on the forward strand.
ATTCCCAATTCTATTATGCCTGGTTTAGCCCCTCCCCATCCAAACGCCCGCAGTACCTATTGCTCAACATTATTTTCATCATGGATATCGTCATTTTTCTCTTTTTGTATTACTTTGTTCCCAACAACATTTTTACCCTGTTTTGCTGGAGTGTCCTTTTTGCCCTCCATGCCTCTATCTGTAAATTCTTGCTGATTCATCCCAATAGACCGGGCAAATACAGGGGGCCACAATATAACTTCATAGTCATTTCATTGGTCTTGTGGATAGTCGTTTGGGTTTTACTGAAAAATGCCGATTCAATGAGCTCCTTAAATGGTTCTACCTCCATCTATGGAATCGGCCTTTTTATGTTGATAACCATGGCCTACACTTTCTATATCATGAACTTTGATCTGGGAATATTTTTTATTCGGGACAAGGCAGGGAATCCGCCATCCAAAAAACAGTTGACTGACCGTATCCATAAAAAATTCACCAACCTCTGGGACTTCATTACTGAAATCACCCAACAAAAACGAATTTATTCGCTGAGTTTCTTTCTGTGGGCCATCTTAATCGGCTTTTTACCGGGCTATCTCATCCACCGAAAAATATACGTACAAGAGCAATACATCTGGAAAAACCTCGACAGCCCAAAATCCAGCGACCTTATTTACGCAAAGGATACTCTTCGGGAATGGAGTGATTATTTTGAGACTGCAAGAAGAATTACTTTTAACCGCATCACTGATCAAATCGACCCAAAAATCAATAAGTTCATTTCCCCCCAAAGGGACCTGCTGCTTGCATCCTTTGAGAGACCGAATAAGTCCCATCTGCTGAACCGAAATGATGAAGCTTCGAACCGGAGCAAAATAGGTCTCCTATTCTCTCGAATTTCAGAAAAGATCCTGAATAATTTATTTCTATTCATCCTTGTATTGCTTTTGGGTCTATTTTTCTTCAAACTGATCCTTTACCTGTCCAACCGGATATTTCTTAGCGAATACCTCTTTACCTATGAAAAAGACAAGCTTCCTGAAAACCTGAGCCAAAGTAAGCACAACTTCCTTATATGTACAGACAATGAAAAGGCAAAGCCGTGGATCGAAGCTCAATTCGCCATTCCCAAAAATAAATTATTGCCTATAGACCTTGAGTTCCCCATCGATATCAAAGCAATCCTTTCAGACAACTATTGGAACCAGGCAGAAGCTGTACTGCTCGAAAACATTCATCTCCCTATAAAGCTGGGCGAATTAAGGGATGAGCTGGCGAAAATAATCCAAAAAACACAGGAAATGGACCTGCACCTGTTCGTTACATCAGGAAAGTCCTTTAGGGAGTTGATTTATGGCATTCCTGAAAAAGATGAGCGTCTGGCATTTTCTGAACTCTTTGCGCCCTTTCTAATCCATACCATCCCGGTCAACTTCCAATTGGCGGATTTCACCTTAAAAATTAAAGGTACGGACAGCGAGGAAAAAGAATACATTGCTATACTCAACAAAGAAATAAACTATGGGGCCAATGCCCCTCAACTAAGTGCCATAATCGACCAGCAAATCCAAAAGGGCCACATCACCACTTTGAGGCAAGAGGAGTTTGAAAAATTCATACTTATGGTCCAACGCTACAACAAGGCCTATTATATGAATATCTGGAACGAATTGAGTTTCAAAGAAAAGAAATTGGCCTATTATTATGCCACTGAGGGATATATCAATTATAAAAACCGAAGAACCCTTACTGAAATGATCCAAAAGGGAATCTTTACACACGACAGGGAGGCTGACAGACCCGTTTTGTTTTCTTATAGTTTTCTGACTTTTGTCTCTCAGGGAATTTCCGAAGAAGAAGCAAAACTGTTCTATAAAGACGAAAGACAACACGGCAACTCTACCTTAATTCAGACTGCTGCCATCAGCTTTATCTTCATTAGCATAGCAGTTATCAGCTTCTACGACCCCAACTTCCTCAACAAAACCTCTGCTTATGTAAGTGCTATCATTGGCGTACTTGGAACCTTCTATGGACTGGTCAGCCGGGGCTTATTGTTTTTGACCAAAGGTAAAAGTGCCGATGCTAAAATTCCCCAAGAATAAACAGGTCAGTAAAAAGCATCCTGAAACTGCTTAAAACGTAGCTCTCCTTTTTTATCTCTGTAGACACCCACAATATCGAACCGGATATCTCTGTGCCAGTCCTTTTCATAAATATAATGATCGGCAGCCCTGATGATCAACTGCCTTTTTCTATAATCCACAAATTCCTCTGCATAACCATAACCTGTCCCGCTCCTAAACTTCACTTCCACAAAAACCAAAATCCCTTTATCCTCCATGATCAGATCAATTTCGGCATGCCTGTAGCGGTAATTCCGTGCATGCAAAACATAGCCCCTGGTGATCAAAAAATCCGCAGCCAACTGCTCCGCAGTCCTGCCTATTTCATTGTGCTGTGCCATTGTATTTTTTTATTAATTTTGACAAAAATTGAGCATCGGAAAGGTACTTCTATGGAGAAGTCGATGCATAAACTCGAAACATGCATGAGTCAACCTGTTACGGTTCCTCATGCTTAATCCGGGTAAAACAGAACCTGTATTCAAAAAACGGTGTTAATCACCATTATGTAGCAAAGCTTTCATTGTGAATCAAATTATCAATAAAAAAGTAAAGTTTATAGATCTGGGCAAAAAAGATTACAAGGAGACCTGGGATTACCAGGAAGAGCTTTTTTCCCAAATCGTTTCCACCAAGATCGAAAACCGCAAAAACGGTCCCGACAAGCAACAGGCCACCCAAAACTACCTGCTGTTTGTGGAACATCCACATGTCTATACCTTGGGGAAAAGCGGTGAACTCTCCCATTTGTTACTGGATGAAGCCCAGCTTGAAGAAAAAGAGGCCACATTCTATAAAATCAACCGGGGTGGGGACATTACCTATCACGGGCCAGGCCAGCTGGTAGGCTACCCTCTGTTGGATCTTGACAATTTCTTTACCGACATCCATAAATACCTGCGCTATCTGGAAGAGGCCATAATCCTGACCCTGGCAGAATACAAGATCGCCGCTGGACGGATCGAAGGACTTACTGGAGTGTGGCTGGACCATGAGACCAAACGCAATCCCCGAAAAATCTGTGCCCTGGGAGTAAAATCCAGTCGATGGGTGACCATGCACGGTTTTGCCTTTAATGTAAATGCTGACCTTTCCTATTTTGGAAACATTGTGCCCTGCGGGATTTCCGATAAGGCCGTCACCTCCATGCACCATGAACTTGGCAGACCGGTGGATGAAAACGAAGTAAAGGAAAAAGTCAAAAAACACCTGGCAAACCTTTTTGGCATAGAATGGGAAAGCTGAACCTTTCCCTTCATTAATCAGAACTACCAACAGTATGAAAAAAGACATCGCATTCCATCCGGTCACCGGAGTAAAACTGGCCATAGCCAAGGAGGAGATTGGGGGCAATACCGAATGGGGGGTATACATCATCAACCTCAACATGATCGAACTCAAAAACCTGATGGTGACCTGCAAAGGTTACGGCACCATCAATGGGGAAGAACAGAAAACCTCCACTTTAAGGCATCTGATAGAGGAATTAGGACCGCAGAGCATCGCCAAAATTGAACCCATAGATCCTAATTTATTCGTGCTTAACAATGAATTCTGGGTTAGTTATTATATATTGGATCAGATATTTGACAAAAAGTTCGTCTTCGTGGAAGGCAGCATGGATGCCAACAACATCCAGCATATACCTGAGTTAAACCTCGAGGGCGTCTTGCATCCATGATAAACTATGGCAGATTTTTTAAGTGACCTAAGAGACATTCTTTTTTTAGATATCGAAACCACCTCTTCCCAAGAAAGCTTTGACCAGCTTCCGGCAAGGCTCCAAGAAGAATGGCTCAAAAAATCTGCCCACCTTGCAAATGAAGACCAGCTGAGCACCGAGGACCTTTACTTTGAAAAAGCAGGCATCTACGCTGAATTCGGGAAAGTTGCCTGCATAGGCCTGGGGTATTTTCTATATGACCCTGAGCAGGAGCAACTTCAATTCAGGACCAAGAGCATCGCTGCGGAGGAAGAGCATGACTTGCTGCTCGACTTCCGGGAAATCCTGGAAAAGAAAATCTGGACACTCTGCGCACATAACGGGAAAGAATTTGACTTTCCCTATCTTTGTCGTAGAATGTTGGTCAACCGCATCCCATTGCCGGACGCACTCCAAATGGCAGGAAAAAAGCCTTGGGAAATCAGGCATTTGGACACTTTGGAACTCTGGAAATTTGGGGATTATAAGCATTACACCCGGTTGGAGCTGCTTGCTTCCATTTTCGACATCCCAAGTTCCAAAGACGGCATCAATGGAAGTGAAGTCAACAAAGTATATTATAAAGATAAAAACTTGGACAGCATCCGGAGATACTGTTTGAAGGATGTAGAGGTAACCGCCAGGATCTACCTGGCTTTTCAGGGACTGCCGGGAGACATGGACATCAAAGTCCTCCATCTGGATAAGGACCTGTCACAGGATTAAAAATTATTAGAGCTGATAATAAAACCCTCCCGCTACTTTATGGGTTAGAATTAGGGAATGAATACAAGAGTAAACTAAGCAGGCTTATCACCCAAGCCACATTTTGAAAAGAAAGAAAATACAGGCCAAGCAGCCTGGAAATGAAAAAAAATCAATTTTTATGAGCAAAAAACCGAGAAATCAACGAAAAGGAAGAGGAAAGGACCGAGGAGGCAAAATCAACAATGCCGCCCAATTAGCAGAACGCATTCTCAACTTTTTGGACAATCATTACGGAGAAGAGTTCTCCATCAAACAAATCATCAAGAAATTACAAATCCGCGACAAAGTCACCAAAGGCGGAGTTGAGCCGGTTTTGGACAAACTTTTAGAGGCCGGATCGGTTTCCAAAAACCCAAGAAACCATTTTGCGTCTACCAAAACCCCGGATTATATTGAAGGGACAGTAGACTATGTCAATCCCCGCTTTGCCTTTATCGTCCCAGACAACAAGGGCGAAGATGAAGAAGATATTTTGGTCAAAGCCAACGACCTAAAAAACGCCTTGGATGATGACAAGGTGCGGGTCATGGTCTACCCCAACAAACGTCATGGTCAAAAAAGGGAAGGCAAGGTGCTGGAGATTGTCCAAAGGTCCCGCGAAGAATTTGTGGGCAGGGTGGAGATATCCCCCCGATTTGCCTTTGTGGTGCCGGACTTCAAAAAAATGCACCACGACATTTTCATCCGCAAAGCGGACCTTATAGGTGCCGAACACAACCAAAAGGTGGTCGTCAAGCTCACCGAATGGCGTGATGAAGACAAAAACCCTACAGGCAAGATTACCCGAATCCTGGGCGAGGCGGGGGAACATGAAGTGGAAATCCACTCCATCATGGCTGAGTTTGGATTGCCTTTTGAATACCCCGAAGAGGTGGTGCAGGAAGCGGAAGCCATTCCGGAAAAAATCTCCAAGGCAGAAATCAAGTCCCGAAAAGACTTTAGGGAGGTCACTACCTTTACCATTGACCCGGCCGATGCCAAGGACTTCGATGACGCCATTTCCTATCAGCGTTTGCCCAATGGGAATATAGAGTTGGGCGTTCACATTGCCGATGTGACCCATTATGTCCAGCCCAAAACCATTTTGGAGAAAGAAGCTTATGACCGGGCCACCTCTGTCTACCTGGTAGACCGGACCATCCCCATGCTGCCTGAGCGACTGAGCAATGGACTGTGCTCCTTGCGGCCTCACGAGGACAAACTGACATTTTCCTGTGTCTTTGAAATGGATGAAAACGGAGATGTACTGAAACAATGGATAGGAAGAACCATCATCCATTCAGACAGGCGTTTTGCTTATGAGGAAGCGCAGGAAAACATCGACAAACAAGAGGGCGACTTCTTCTCCGAGCTGACCCTGCTAAATAATTTGGCCAAGAAAATCCGAAAGAGACGTTTCCATAACGGGGCCATCAATTTTGAGACCGTCGAAGTCAAGTTCAATTTGGATGAAAGAGGCACTCCGCTGGGGCTGATCATCAAAGAGCGTAAGGACATCCACAAAATGATCGAGGAGTTTATGCTCTTGGCCAACAAAGCGGTGGCGGAATTTATCTTTAACAAAAACAAAGGCAAGGACACCTTTGTTTACAGGACCCACGATCATCCGGACCTGGAGCGTTTGGAGACTTTTGCGAACTTCGCAAAAAAATTCGGCCATCAGATCCAGATTTCGGAAGACACCCGGATATCCAATACGTTGAACAAACTGATGAATGAGATCGAAGGCAAGCCCGAACAAAACCTCTTGGAGCAGCTTGCCATCAGAAGTATGGCCAAAGCCAAATACAGTACCGAGCCGAAAGGGCACTTTGGTCTGGCATTCAAGCATTACACCCACTTCACCTCCCCTATCAGAAGGTATCCGGACATGATGGTGCACCGACTGCTACAACACTACCTGGACGGGGGGAAATCCCCGGATAAAGAAGCTTGGGAAGATAAATGCATCCATTCTTCTGAAAGGGAAAAAAGAGCTTCTGATGCAGAAAGAGCCTCCATCAAATACAAGCAGGTGGAGTTTATGGCCCTGGCAGAGGACAAGGTTTACGACGGTATTATTTCCGGTGTCACAGAATGGGGTATCTTTGTGGAAATTACCGAAACCAAGTGCGAAGGAATGGTCCGCTTGCAGGAATTGCGGGACGATTACTACGAATTCGATGAGAAAAACATGCGGCTGATAGGCAGCAGAAACAAAAAAATGATCACTTTGGGAGATCAGGTAAAAGTCCGCGTAACGGACACCGACATTGACCGAAGAACTATAGATTTGGAATTTGCAGATGACAATGATTAAAACCAACCTCAGCCAGGAACTGCTGGAACAACTGGAAAAACACATTCAGGCTTTTTCGTACGGTAAAGATCCTGCTGAGCTTTATGAGCCGATCTCTTACATCATGAGCCTTGGAGGAAAGCGCATCAGGCCCTTGCTGACTTTGCTGGCCTATTCGCTGTACCGCAATGATTATGAGAAAATCCTTACCCCCGCCACGGCGGTGGAAGTTTTTCACAATTTCACCCTGGTGCACGATGACATCATGGACGAGGCCCCCTTGAGAAGGGGACAGGCCACTGTCCACAAAAAGTGGGACACCAATACCGCGATTCTATCAGGTGATGTCATGTTGGTCAAAGCCTACGACATGCTTCTCAAGGTACCGGAAGACAAGCTGGCCACCTGCTTGAAGCTATTCAACAAAACCGCCACTGAGGTCTGCGAAGGCCAGCAGTATGACATGAACTTTGAAACCCAGGAAAACGTACTCGAATCTGAATACATCGAAATGATCCGTCAGAAAACAGCCGTTTTGCTTGGTTTTGCCCTACAATATGGCGCTATCCTGGGCGGAGCTTCTCAGGAAGATGCCCAGCGCCTTTATGATTTTGGGGTAAATGTTGGTATTGGTTTTCAGTTGAAAGACGACTTACTGGATGTCTATGCGGACAAATCCAAATTCGGCAAGCAAGTAGGCGGAGATATCATTGCCAACAAAAAGACCTTCCTGCTCATCAAAACGCGAGAACTGGCCACCGGTGAAGACAAAAGACTTCTCGAAGATTGGCTGAACAAGGAAACGTTTGATAAGGCACAAAAAGTAAAAGAGGTTACCGAAATCTATGGAAACCTGGGCATTCAGGCCCTCACAGAATCCAAAATGGAATCCTATTTCCGTAAGGGTTTTGATCAGCTCGAACAGCTGAACGTCACCAAACCTGAGGCCTTGAAAGCTCTAAAAGGCCTTACCCAAGACTTGATAGACCGGGAAAAATAATATTCCCGGTCAACCCCACCAAACTTAAAACAACATGGAGCTTTCAGCTACCGTACTGATCATCATCATTACCGCTATCAGTTCTTATTACGGATGGAAAAAGCATGGCTACCTTTCCAGGAGCATGTTTAATCCTTACCTGATCAACC
>NZ_BAAHAP010000082.1:0-22639 GCF_054777495.1 Echinicola sediminis
TTTTTGGAAGCAGCTAAACGACCTTGTCGCATAATGATTTCAGAGGTTAGATTAGGATCGCCTAAATAAGCTATTGCTTTTAGAGTATTAAAATTCATTTCTTCGGTAGGACCTAAAGTGCTTAATTACTTTTCATTGCTTAGTTCTTCAGCTGTTTTTCTAGCTTTTTCAAACTTATCATTAATAATTGTTCCTCTTAACAAAACATAAAGCCTATCAGCTTTTTTCTTTCTTTCAATAAAATCATAATCCTTTCTGGATTCCCCTTTTGCCAGATTGCTATAAAAATTTTGAGCCTCCTGCTCTTGAGAAACATTAGAACTATTAAATGTTCTTTTTATATATTCTTTTGCTTGGGCATTATTATCCATTGTTTGTTCATATTGTTGCTGGCTTGCAGCTACTCTTCTTTGGGCTTCAGCTTCTCTGTCTCTTTTAGCTTGCTGGGCGTCCAGTTGTCTTTGTTGGAATATGGATTCTTTGTTGTTTTGCGTGTCATTTTCTCGGCTTGTAGTTTGCGCCGTTGTGTTTGTTTCGCCGGATGCTCCGGTTAATGTTACTGTTTTAGACTGTTCTTTTTCTCGTAGTCGATTAATTTCGGCTCGTGCGTGTTGAACATCCTGCTCCATATATTTGGTAGTGTTTTCCATTTGAAAACGCTGGTTCATTTCTTTTAGAAGGCCAATAGTCTGTTCATTATACCTTATGTACTCTTCTAAATAGGCGATCTTAGCTTGCTTCTCGCTTTCAAAATTTGGGTTGTCGTCTGTTAAATTGATTTGATATGCATTTTGTTTGGCCTCATTGGCTTTATCTTTCAAAACATTCCTTTGAGCATACATATTATCAATTTCTGTTTGTTTTTTTGCTTTATCGGCAGCCGCGTTTTTACCGTGCTCACATCGACATTTGGCATATGCACTACCAGTCTCGCGTGCAACATCGCACCAGCTTTTTCCATCTGGCAATACAATACTTCCGCTTCGGTTGGGATCTAGAAGATGCTCACACGGATCACCTTGGCCAAGTATCGAGTTGCTAAAAAATAATAAGAGGATAATAGAGTAAATATTTTTTGGGTTCATAATTAATAGCTTTTATTTTAAAGGAATTTTATTATAAGGGTAAAGCGATAACTAAAATTGATAAATGTTTTGTTGTGATTGATAATTTTCTTATTGTAACAATACCCTATAATAGGTGTTTTTTCAGCTTGTTGCCAACTAACTCATAAGCGTATTGCTTATATTTCCTTTATATTTTCCCGATTTCAAACGCTTACAATCGCTTATAAACGTTTAAAAACTGATCCATCCCAAACATACCCAATCCCCTAAAACAAAAAAATACCCCACTTGGGGTATTTTTGGGGTTTATTGCTAGAAAGTTACCTGTTGCTCTAGTAAGGAAGCCAGCATCTCTGCCCAGGTACGGTAGATCCTTCCACTGGGGTGCAGCCCATCAGCAACGAGGTTTTCGGGCAGATAGCCCCTGGACCGGTAATCTTGGGTGATGTCCAGAAAAAATACCCCTTCGGATTGGCACAGCTGCCGCTGGGCATCATTGAAGGCATCGATTTCTTTGGCCACTTTGTTTTTGTCCACCTTCTGCTGGCTGGCAAATTCAGTGATCCCCCAGTCAGGGATGGACAGGACCTTTACCCTGGTTTTATTTCTGTTGGCAAATTCAATGGCTTGTTGGAGCAAGCCGGCAAACTCCTTTTGGTAGTTTTCCACACTTCTCTGGCGGTATTGGTTGTTGACGCCGATCAACAGGGTGACCAGATCATAGGTATTCCCCTCAATGTTGGCAGCGCGGATGCCTTCTTGGAGTTCATCGGTGGTCCAGCCGGTAACGGCGATGATTTCGGGAGATTCAAAATCCAGTTTTTGTTCTTTCAAAAGTTCCACCAGCTGTGCTGGATAGGTTTCGTTTTGCGGGACTCCTTCGCCAATGGTGTAGGAGTCTCCCAGGGCCAGGTAGCTAAGTTTTTTATCGTTCATAAGGTTGAGATGGTTTTTTGGTAGTGGAATAACTGTGCTGGTTTGAACTGCAGGAAAACAAAAGGCATGCCGCCAGTACGGGCCAGAGAAAATTAATATTCCATTTGCTTTTCATGGTTTCATTCGGCTGATCACAGATTAAGAAGCAAATATTTTTTCTGTCATTTCAAAGGTGCCCTCATTTGCATTCATTTTGACTTTGGCCCCGATGGGCACGATAAACTGCTTGCTCACATGGCCGATCATGGCTCCGCGGTAAGCCGGGATGTCCAGGGGCTTGATATAATCCAGCAGGATTTGCCAGAGGGTCAGTGAACCGTAGCCCCCGGAGGGTTCGCATTCAGAACATTGTCCGAAAATAAAGCCTTTGAGCTGATCCAGTGCCCCCATGAGTTTTAAGGTGCTCATCATGCGGTCGATACGGTAGGGGTCTTCGCCCACATCTTCCAGAAAGAGGATCTTGTTTTTGAAATCAGGAAGGTAGGGGGACCCGGCCAGTGCGGTCAGGACGGTAAGGTTGCCGCCCACGATGATACCTTCGGCGGTGCCAGGGGTAATGGTCTGGATACGGTTTTTCTTGATGATCAGGTCATCGCCTTTTTCCAGTTCGTTTTCAAACTTTACCAGTTTTTGCTCAAAGAACATCTGCTCAAATTGCTGGACATTAAAACTGTTCCAGCTTCCGGTGCCGTTGGGCCCGTGAAAGGTGATGAGGCCGGTTTGGGCATTGATGGCATTGTGCAGGGCGGTAATGTCACTGTAACCTAAAATCGGTTTGGGGTTTTTCTTAATGTTCTTGTAGTCCAATAAAGGCAGTATCCGCGCGGCCCCCGAACCTCCGCGAATGCAGATAATGGCCTTTACCTCTTTGTTGGCAAACATATCGTTCACATCCCCTGCGCGCTCTTCATCTGTTCCGGCCAAATGCCCATAGCGGTTGGTAAGGTATTTTCCTCTCAGGACCTTCAGCCCCAATGCCTCCAGTGTTTCCTGGGCAAATTGAAAAAGTATTTCATCATTGGTCGCAGAGGAGGGGCTGACCAGTCCCACCAGGTCACCTTGCTTTAAGGGGCAGGGCAAGAGGGATTTCTTTGCTGTTTCGCTTTCAGCATTCCGCGAGGTGCTTTTAAAGCCCAAAATAGGGGACAGTCCTGCTGAAAGTCCCAAAGCTTTGATAAAAGTTCTTTTATTCATGGAGGTGGTTTTGTTCTGAATTCAAAATATCGATGCTATACGATTACGGAATTAGTTTAACCATTAAGGAATTAAGAAAATGAAGAGAGACTAAGCTAAGCCTTTATGTTCCTTCATACCTTCATGGTTATCTTTTTTTGTCTCTTGATCATTGGTACAAACCGTTAAGGAATTAAGAAAATGAAGTTAGGCCAAGCAAAACCTTCATGTTCCTTCATGCCTTCATGTTTATCTTTTTTTTCTTGATCAATGGTAGAAACCATTAAGGAGTTAAGAAAATGAAGCTAGACCAAGCTACCCCTTCATGTTCCTTCATGGCTTCATGGTTATTTTTTTTGTTTCTTTATCAATGGTAGAAACCTTTAAGGTTTTAAGGGAATGAAGCTAGACCAAGCTACCTCTTCATGTCCCTTCATGCCTTCATGGTTATTTTTTTTGTCTCTTGATCATTGGTACAAACCGTTAAGGAATTAAGAAAATGAAGCAAGACCAAGTTAAACGTTCATGTTCCTTCATGCCTTCATGGTTGTCTTTTTTTTCTAGGTCATTGGTAAAAAACATTAAGGAGTTAAGAAAATGAAGCTAGACCAAGCTACCCCTTCATGTTCCTTTATGCCTTCATGTTTATCTTTTTTTTCTTGATCAATGGTACAAACCATTAAGGAATTAAGAAAATGAAGTTAGGCCAAGCAAAACCTTTATGTTCCTTCATACCTTCATGGTTGTCTTTTTTTCTTGATCATTTGTAAAAACCATTAAGGTTTTAAGGGAATGAAGCTAGACCAAGCTACCCCTTCATGTTCCTTCATGCCTTCATGGTTGTCTTTTTTTGTTTCTTGTTCGTTGGTAAAAACCATTAAGGAATTAAGAAAATGAAGCTCACCAAGCTACCTCTTCATGCTCCTTCATACCTTCATGGTTATCTTTTTTTGTTTCTTGGTCAATGGTAGAAACCGTTAAGGAATTAAGAAAATGAAGCAAGGCCAAGCTAAACCTTCATGTTCCTTCATGCCTTCATGGTTATATATTTACCCGATTTCACTCAATAATGCGGATAATTCAGCTTGAAGTTAAAAATTATCCCTGATATACAATAGTACCTTTTCCATCTCCTCCCTTACCTGCCGGGCTTTGTAGGGATAATTGTTGTTCATAAAAGCAAAAGCGTACAGCTTGTTTTGATTGGTTTTGATATAGCCCACCAAACTGTGGTTATTGCTCATGGTCCCCGTTTTGGCAAAGACGTAGGGACGGCTTGCCCTATAGGCATTTTTTAACGTGCCTGATTTTCCCCCTTGGGGCAAAAGACGGAATAAAGTGGTGTCGGGGACGATTTGGTAGATTTTTTTGGTGATCTCCACCATGTCCCTGGGGGTAAAGAGGTTGTGTCTGGAGAGACCGGAACCATCCACCCACTGCGGCCCGTCGGGGAGATCCGTCAGGAACGTTTCCTTGATCAATTTGATGGTTTTTTCCGTGTTCAACTCCTGAAAAAGCCTGTCAGAGATCATCAGCAGGAGCTGTTCGGCCAGAAAATTGTCGCTCTCCTGAAGCATTTCCCTGTAAAGGCTGTCCAAAGGAATGCCCTTCAGTACAAAATGCTCCTTGGGCAGTTTTTCTTTCGAAAGCATGACTTCTTTCCCCAAAGCCTGGGAGGCCAATAAGGAAAAGGTCTCTGAGGAAGTGACAAAGGGAACCTTGGATTCGGTCTTGCTATAGGTTTTTGGATTATAGTAAAAACTGTTGCTGTGAAAATCCCTTTCCACATCTTTCAGTTCCTTGGCAGTAACCGATAGGCTTTTGGAGAAAAAAGCGGGTTGTATTTTGGGGGAACGTTGATGGTTTTTTATGGTGACCAGGTTCCCATAGATCGGAAAGGGAGAGCGTTCAGCCGAATAGGCGTAGTAATAATCGTCCCATTGCCAGCCATAACCAAAGGGCGTGTCTTTCCAGTTGTCGTCAGAAAAGTAGATTTTATCATAAGGGGCAAAGAAAGCGGCCATATCGATATCCGGTACGGGCCCGTAGCCCCAGGAAGGATCCCCTGTGCCCCAAATGATCACATCCTTGCCTTTGGGAAGGTAGCGCAAGCGCTCCGTCCTGCTGCCCAGGCTCAGGAGCCCGGCATAAAAAGTGAAAAGCTTGGTAGTGGAGGCGGGAATAAAATATTGCTGACTGTTCTTTTCAAAGACGGTCCTTTGCTCTTCCAGGTCAAATAGCATAAAGCCGGTCATGTGTTTTGAAAAAAAGGAATGCTCACCCAAACGGTTTTCCAGGCCTTCAAGGCTGGTGACGCTGCTCTGGGGATGGGCATGGCCATAAAGGAAAAACAGCAGCAAAAAAATGAAAGGTGTCTGGCTTTTCATTGTAATACTTGGTTGATGATTGAGAAAAGTATCATGGAGCCTCTTGAGGTTTGGATTTGATCCCGAAAAAAACCAAAATCCAGCCAAGAATAAAGGCAAGTCCCCCAATCGGTGTGATCGCCCCCAGCCAAGTAATGCCCGTGGTGGACAGGATGTACAGGGAGCCGGAAAAAATGATTATTCCTGCCAGAAAAGCATAAATACTGGCATTAAGCTTTTTGCTTTGCAGGTTGTTATGCTGTAAAATGCCCACCATAAAGATGGCCAGGGTATGGTAAAACTGGTATTTGACGGCGGTCTCAAAAGTTTCCACCCGGCCAAATTTTTCCAGTACAGCGGCCAGACCATGGGCGCCAAAGGCACCGATAGCCACTGTCAATGCCCCCAAGGCTGCTGCGATTTTGATCGTACTGATATAATTCATCTTTTACTGATAGTTTCTGCTTCCAAAAATAGCACTTCCCACTCTTACTATGGTGCTGCCTTCTTCTTGGGCGATCGGGTAATCCCCGCTCATGCCCATGGAAAGCTCTTTAAGGGCAAAGTTTTTAGGTAAGTCTCTTGTGTTGAGACGATCCAAAAAGGCTTTTAGCCCCGCAAATTCCCCTCGTACGATTTTTTCATCCTCGGTATTGGTGGCCATGCCCATCAGGCCGATGATCCGGATATTGGCCAGCTCGTCAAAGGCTTTTTCTTCCAATAAGTCCAGAATTTCCTGTTCGGAAAAACCAAATTTGCTTTCTTCTTTGGCAATATGCACCTGTAAGAGACAGGGCAGGATACGATTGACTTTTTTGGCTTGTTTGTCAATTTCTTTGAGCAGTTTGAAGGTGTCCACTCCATGAATGAGGTAGACAAATGGGGCAATGTATTTGACCTTGTTGCGTTGCAGGTGGCCGATCATATGCCATTGGATATCATCCGGTAGCTGGGGGTATTTATCGACCATTTCCTGGACCTTGTTTTCTCCAAAGTTCCTGATGCCGGCTTCATAGGCTTCCCGGATGTCCTCTACCGGTTTGGTCTTGCTGACGGCCACCAATAGGCAATCTTGTTTTTTGAATTTCTTTTTTAGCTTGGATAAGTTCTCTTTTATGCTCATTCCTTTATTTTTATGTTTTCAAAGATAGTGGCGGAGGAAACTTTTGACAAATATTATTATATCAACGCAAGAACAATACCATAGACCGAGATTATGGCGATTTTAGGTGCGCCGCTTAAATAGGACATCCGTTTGAGAGAATCCCTGGAGCAGGAATATAGTTCCCCTTTGGAGCTTCAAAAACAGCAGCTCAAAAAACAGTTGATCACCGCAGGAAGAACCCAGATCGAAAGAAATATGGGTTCAAAGACGACCTACTCCATTTCAGGAAACCTGAGAACGATTTTTATCAGGCTTTTGCCCGACACGGCCATGTTTGCTTTTTAGTCCAACAAGAAATTATTGACAAAGGTACTTTTTAAGGTCAGCCAGAGAAAAAAGGATAAGACCGCAAAAAAGAGATAAGCCCTATAGAAGTCCTGGGTTTCTTTGTACCTGGATTCAAGGATTTCCGCTTTTTCCAATTGGTCGATCTGATCGAAAATGTTTTGTAAGGCACCATCATCTGAAGCACGGAAAAACTGTCCTTTTCCGATTCTGGCCAAATCCCTAAGGGTGGTTTCGTTGAGGTAGGTTTCGACCATTTGCGGCCTGCCAAAGAAGTCCGTACCGTAGGGAACCATCCCGTCCTTGCCCACAGCGATGGTGTAGATCTTGATATCCATGGCAGAGGCCAGTTCGGCGGCAAAAGTGGGATCGACGTTTCCGGCATTATTGTCCCCGTCACTGAGCAATACCATCACTTTGGATTTGGAATCGGATTCCCGCATCCTGTTGGTAGCGGTGGCCACAGCACTTCCGATTGCTGTTCCCTTTGCATCCATCATGTCAAAAGAGATGTCATCGATCAGGGAGGTGAGGAGTTCGTAATCAGTGGTCAGGGGAGCCAGGGAGAAGGCCTCTCCGGCAAAGATGACCATGCCGATGCGGTCACCAAACCGGCCATCGATAAAGTCAATAGCGGTGGCCTTGGCGGCTTCCAATCTGTTGGGTTCAAAGTCCTGCAGGTCCATGGATTCGGAAATGTCCAATACCAACATGATGTCAATGCCTTCCGTGCTTTGCTCTACTTTTTCATTGGAGCGCTGGGGACGGGCCAGGGCAATAATGATCATCAGCAATGCGAGCACAAAGAAGACGGTAGGTACCAAACGGAGGTAGGTCCAAGGGTTGCTTTTGGACACACTTCCCGGCAAGGAAAGCTCCAAAGAAGGGTTTTTGAGAAATTTGGTGAATTTCCTGAACAGGATGATCAGGGGGACCACCCAAAGCAAGTGCAGTGCCCAGGGGTTTTCCCATTCGTAGGAGCGGAAGGTTTCAGGATAAAACCAACTCAGTGAAAACCAATCTGCGATCTCATTTGCTCTCATGGATTTCCTTGATTTTTTGGTGATACATTTCCACGCATACGGATTTTAGCTTGTCACAGGTAGCCAAAACATCCTCTGATGGACGGTTGGCGTAAATGATGATTTCTATTTTTCTAAATTCTTTGACCAAATCTGTTCTTTCTAAGAAGGTTCCGATCTCAGTGGCCGTCCACTCCCTATAAGGATGACCGGTCAGTTGTTCCATATAGTCTTTCCATGTCGCCAATGTTTCATCGGCCACCTGAAGGTTGGGCTTGTTTTGCAGGGTAGTGACCGAGGCATCCCATTTGTTGAGGAAGGCCTTGTGCCGTTTTTTCAGTTTATTGATGGCCCATTGTTTTTGGATCTTTTTCCCGAAAAGCAGGAAGGCCAGCAGGGCGGTCATTAGGATGGTGCCCAGAAAAATCAGCAAATAGGGGTAGTTGAAGTCTTTAGGGACCGGAAGGTATTTGTCATTGTCCTTAAAGGTGAGTTCTTCCGGCATCGGGTCGATGGTCAGGGTCAAAGCGATATTGTCAGCTTCCGGGAAATGCACCAGGCTGTCATATTTAAGCAGCTCAAAAACAGGCAAAGCATAGGTTTTGACCGGGTCAAGCGAAAAATTGGACAGGTAATAAACAGCACTGTCCAAGGTGAGGCTGTCCTTTGTATAGGAGGTAAATGTCTGCTTTTCCAAAAAGGAGAAATCGCGGTAGCCATAGGAGGAATCAGGAAAAACGATGTTTACCTCCGGGGGGTATTGGGCTTTCAAAACATATCCTACCCTTTCGCCAAGTTTGGCGGAATCTTGAAGGAAATAACCTTCCACTTTCAGGTTTTGTGCCTGAAGGGAGGAAAAGATCAATACTAGTAAAATGCTCAAGAAGAATCCTTTGTTCTTACCCACGCTTCATGCTTTTATTCCTGTACCTAAACAATTCAATCAATGGAAGGACAATGTCCTCCTGGGTATCAATGGGGAGGTAGTTGATCTGGTTTTTTTTGCATAATTCTTTGAGTGAATTTCTTTCGGTAATGAAGGTGTCGGATATTTTTCTGGAAAAGCTGCCAAAAGCGGTGTTGACCCAGGTGGTTTTTCCTTCTTCCTTGTCAAAGACCGGGATGATGCCCAAGGAAGGCAGAACGGATTCTCTGGGGTCGGTCACCTGTATGGCCACCACATCGTGCTTTTCTGCCAGGGCCTTGAAAGGTCTTTCGTAGTTTTCGTCGATGAAGTCCGAAATGACGATGATGATGCTCCTCTTTTTGATCAGGTTCAGGGTAAAGGTAAACATCTCGTTAAGATCGGTTTTGATGGACTTATTGTCGTGTTGGAAAATCCCTCGGATTACCTTTACTCCCTGCTTGGGACCCTTTCCAGGTAAGATGACCTTTTCTTTTTGGTCGGAAAAGGAAATCAGTGCCACCTGGCTGCCTTCATGGACAGCGGCCAAGGTCAGTACCCCTGCAATTTCTTTTCCAAGGTCGATTTTTTTTCTGCGTTCGTCGCCGATGTCCTGGGATCCACTGATATCCAATAGGAAATAGACCGACTGGTCTTTGTCTTCCTTGAAGGTCTTGACAAAGGTACCATGGCCTTTGGCGGAAACCTTCCACTCGATCGTCCGGACATCATCTCCATACTGATAAGGCCTCAGGTCATCGAATTCAAGACCAGCTCCTTTGAAAATGGACTGATAATCACCCTGAAGGTGGTTGTTGGCCACTTTCCGGATCATGATTTCATATTTTCTGAGTTTTTTCAGCAGTTGATTCATGCGCTATTTTATTCCGAAGGCCTAAATTTAATGGACTCGATTGAATAATAAAACGAGTAATGGATAACATGTTGTCTAAATTCAACGGAAATGGCTAATTTTGAATTGTGAAAAAATTTATATTCTTCATTATTGTGTTTTTTGGGATGCTTTCCTGCGGGCAAGATGGACGTCCGGATTATCTGCTATCAGAGGATCAGATGGTAGGGATTATGGTGGATATCCACATGGCGGAGGGCCTGGCGAGCTCCCTTCCGGTGTCCTATGATTCTTCCAAAAAGCTATATCCCCTCTTTGAAACAAGGGTATTCGAAAAGCACCAGGTCGCAGACAGTACCTATGTCCGGAGCTTGGAGTATTACCTCAAAGATGCCGGTAAAATGGAGGAACTTTATGGTCGGGTGATTGATTCACTAAATGTGAAGGAAAAAGTAGGAAAATAAGCGTATGTTATATCCTGATAATCTTGAGACCAAGATTAATTTCGATAAAATAAAAGAGTGGATTAAAGAAGAGTGCACCAGTAAACTGGGCACGGACATTGTCCAAAAAGTCACCTTTTCCAAGGACATTCAACTATTGAACAAACTTTTGGACCAAACGGAGGAGTTTCGTCAGATACTGCTGTCTGGAGAGATTTTTCCTTCGTCTAACTTTTTGAACATCTACCCTTATCTCGACAAGGCAAAAATTGAGGGGACTTTCCTCTACGAGGATGATTTCCATGAAATCCGCCTTTCATTGGTTACACTCAAAGGCTGCGTGGACTTTTTTACCAAGTTTCAGGAGGAATATCCGCAGCTGTTTCAGCTGTTGGGCCTGGTGAACCTGGACAATACCTTGCTCAGGGCCATTGAGAAGGTGCTGGATGATAAAGGAAAGATCAAAAACAACGCTACCCGGGAACTAGGCCTGATCAGGGGACAGATACTCTATGAGGAAAACCGGCTGCGAAAGGTTTTGGACAGGATCTTCAGGGAGGCCAAGGCAAAGGGGCTGACCCCTGATGATGCTTCGATCACCATCAGGGGAGGCCGAATGGTCATGCCTGTTCTGGCGGAAAACAAGCGGAAGATAAAGGGCTTTGTCCATGATGAATCGGCTACCGGTCAGACGGTGTTCTTAGAACCGGCCGAGGTGCTGGATATCAACAATGAACTGAAGGAATTGGAATATATGGAGCGTCGGGAAATCCAAAAGATCCTGACTGAACTGACCAATACACTGAGGCCCTTTATTCCTGAGCTTAAAAGTGCCTTCCGTTTTTTGGGCATGGTGGATTTTATCCGGGCCAAAGCCAAGCTGGCATTGAAGATGAACGCCAGCAAACCTTCTTTGCAAAAGGGGAAAATCATTGAATGGTACAATGCCCGTCATCCGGTTTTGGAAGAAGCCCTGAAGCAGCAGGACAGGAAAATCATTCCCCTTAATATCAATTTGGACCATAATAGCCGGCTATTGGTGATTTCTGGTCCCAATGCCGGGGGAAAGTCAGTGACGCTAAAAACCGTGGCATTGGTCCAGTACATGCTTCAGTGTGGGCTCTTGGTGCCGATGGATCCTCATTCCAAATGCACTGTTTTCCAGAATTTCTTTATTGACATCGGGGACGAACAAAATATAGAAAATGACCTGAGTACCTATAGCTCTCACCTGATGAGTATGAAGTACTTTACCCAGTTTGCTGATAAAAAGACCATATTCTTTATAGATGAATTTGGGACGGGGACCGAACCCCAGTTTGGAGGGGCGATTGCCGAATCCATCCTTTTGGCGCTGAACAAGTCGGGTGCTTATGGGGTGGTGACCACCCACTATGGCAATTTGAAACAGATTGCGGCCAAAAACCAGGGCATGACCAACGGGGCCATGCGCTTTGATGTGGACAAGCTGGAACCGCTTTATCAATTGGAGATAGGCAAGCCGGGAAGCTCTTTTGCTTTGGAAATCGCCACCAAGATTGGGATTTCCAAGGAAATCATCGGCTATGCCAAAGCCCAGATCGGTGATGAAAGGGTCCAGTACGATAAACTGTTGAACAAACTGGAGTCAGAAAAAAACAAGTATGAACAGCTTTTGGATGAGGCGCAGAGGAAGGAAAGGCTGCTTACCCAGCGCATGAAAGAATACAATGAGCTGAAAGAAACCATAGAAAGCAATCAAAAACAGCTGATCCAGCAGGCGAAACAGGAGGCAAAAACCATTTTGGATGGAGCCAATAAAAAGATAGAAGAGACCATCCGCTCGATCAAGGAAAACAAAGCAGAAAAAGAAGCAACCAAAAAGGCAAGAAAGGGGTTGGAAGAGCATAAGGTGGCCGTCAAGCCTGACAAAGCCTTCAAGCCAAAGGTGTCTGAAGAGCTAAAAGTCGTGGGTGGCGAAATCAAGCCCGGTGATCATGTGAGATTGAAGGACAATGGGGCGATCGCAGAGGTAATTGCTGTCAGGAACAAGGATGTGGAGATCAGTATAGGTGACTTGAAGTCCAATGTGAAACTGAACAGGTTGGAGAAAATTTCCAGAACCACCCTCAAAAAGGAAAAGAAAGCAATTGCTTCCAGAATGGGATACGACACCAACTCGAAGATGGTGGATTTCTCACCTAACTTGGATCTAAGGGGGAAAAGAGGAGAGGAAATACTTTCAATTGTCCAGAATTTTGTGGATGAAGGCTATATGTTAGGGGTGAAAGATTTGAGGATTGTCCATGGCAAAGGGGATGGGATTCTGCGTGAAATCACCAGGAATTTATTAAGGACCATGCCCTCGGTTGGTAAATATGAGGACGAACATGCAGACCGTGGAGGTGCCGGAGTTACCCTGGTTACACTGAAATAGGATTTTTTGGTTAGGGCAACTTGTATGCTTGCCTTACCAAAAGTTTCCAGCTTTCCTCTTTTTGTCTCCAGACCATCATTATGCCTATCCTTACTTTTCCGGGGACGTTGTTGTCATTGGTAGTGGCCTGTAAAATATGCCGGACGATGCCGATGTCATCCACCACCTCGTAGCTTTGGTTTTGCAGGTCAATACTCACAAAGTCAGATTGGCCGCTTAGCAATGTCGCAATAAAGGTTTCCTGGTCTTCAATCTTGCCACTGGAATGGCCATAAGAGAGCTTTTTATCTGTTAGGGCCTTTAGGCTTGCCTTGTCCGGGGAAATCATGGCTTCAGTGAGTTCTTGTACGGCCTTGACCAAAGCGATGGAATTTTCGGACTGGGCGAAAGAAACTGTTCTTGTTCCGATAATTAGCAGAAATAAGAAAAGGAACTTTTTCATGTCAATTTATTCAGCTTTGAGCCGGAATACATAATCACCGGCAAGGGCAGTTACCCTGCTGTCGGCAGGAGCAGGGACATTAAATTCCAGGATAAGATTACTTCCCGCTCCTGAGAAGGAAATTTCTTGGGATGCGGCCGGCTGATTCCCCGCCAATACCATTTTATCAAAGTTGTTTCCAGCAAAGGACCAGCTTCCGCTATCATCAAACAAGCGGTTGTTGTTCGCGGTGGCGTAGGACTTGCTGCCATTGCTGCCAGAGAAGGTGATTTCGAAACCGGTCCATTCACTGGTCACATCGATTCCCTTGTGAGAAACAGATCCTCCGGAAACCGTCCATGTTTTGTTTGATTCTCCTGAAATTTTTTCAGTAGCGATCTGCTCCGGCGTTTTTGAAGGTGTGGGGTCTTCTTTGCTCGAACAGGAAAACAATACCGTAAATGCTAAAATTGCGAAATAAAAAATGGATAGATTTTTCACGTTTGCTCTGGTTTTTTGGTAAATATAAGAATATCACATCAATCTTAAAGAACAGATTTCAGTTTGTAGTCTTCAATATTTAATTCTTCGGTGCAGAAAGAATATTCTTTGGCGTCATTAGATCCTACAACGATGGTTCTGTTATAGCCAAATTCACTCACCAGTTCCTGGTACCAACTGCCCCCTTTGGTGTCCAGGTTGGAAGTAGGTTCGTCCAATATCAACATGGGCACATCGGAAAAGAAGCACAAACCCAATTTTAGCCGTTGTTTCATTCCAGAAGAGAAATAGGTGACTTGCTTGTCGATGGATTCAGAAAGGTACATGGTTTTTACCATGTCCTGAATGTTCATGCCAGAAATGGGGGATTTGAACTGAAAGTGGAATTGGAGGATTTCTTTTAGGGTAAATTCCTCAGGAAGTTCCATGTAAGGAGCGCTGATCGCAATGGATTTATAAAAATCCCCTTCTGATAGGCGGTGACCTTCCGTGCTGTATTCGATGGTGCCATCGGTCAGGGGAATGGCTCCGGCAAGACATTTCAAGAAGGTCGACTTGCCGGAGCCATTGCTGCCGGTGATGGCTGTTTTAGAAAAAGGCTTTACTTGAAGGTTCAGGTTTTTGAAGATCCATTCGTACTGGAACCGTTTTCCTGCATCTTTTAACCTGATTTCCAGCATGGATCAGTTGATATAGCCTTTCATCACGCCTCTTTCTGAAGACCTGATAAAGTTGACGATCTCATCTCTTTCTTTGGTAGCTGGAAGGTTGATTTCTATTTCCTCCAGTGCCCGGCTATTGTTGAGGCTGTTCAAAAACAGGTAACGGTAAACTTCCTGAATATGGCTGATGGATTCGCTGGTGAAGCCCCTTCTTCTTAGGCCGAGGGAATTGACCCCTGCATAACTCAAAGGTTCTCTTGCCGCCTTGGTAAAAGGAGGGACGTCCTTTCTGACCAAGGAGCCGCCGGAGATCATGGAATGCATGCCGACTTTCACGAATTGATGGATGGCGCTGCTCCCTCCGATGATGGCCCAGTCGTCTATGGAGACATGGCCGGCGACCTGCACGGTGTTGGCTATTATCACATGGTCTCCGACGATACAGTCATGGGCAATATGCACATAAGCCATAAGCAGGCAGTGGCTGCCTATTTTAGTGACTCTTTTGTCGATGGTTCCCCTGCTGATGGTCACACATTCTCTGATGGTGGTATAGTCTCCGATTTCAACAGTGGATTCCTCACCTTGGAATTTCAGGTCTTGTGGTACACCTGCAATGACCGCTCCAGGGAAAATTTTGCAATTTTCTCCGATTTTTGCCCCTGGGAATATCGTTACGTTAGAGCCGATCCAAGTTCCCTTTCCGATTTCTACATTTTCATGAACGACAGTAAAAGGATCGATGGTCACATTTTCACCGACCTTGGTATCTTCATGTACTTGTGATAGCTTACTTATCATGCGTCTTTTCTTACAATACTAGCAGTCATTACGGCTTCGCAAACCAATGTGTTTCCAACATAGGCTTCACCTTTCATTTTTGCAATCCCTCTTCTGATAGGGGACAATAATTCACATTTGAAAACCAACGTGTCTCCCGGAAGTACCATTTTCCTGAATTTGCAGCTTTCGATGCCCAGGAAATAGGTCCAGTAATTTTCCGGATCCTCTACAGTGCTCAGTACAAGAATGCCGCCAGTTTGTGCCATGGCTTCTACTTGTAATACTCCGGGCATGACGGGGTTGTTGGGGAAATGCCCCATAAAAAACGGTTCGTTTATGGTGACATTCTTCACACCGGCCACTACCGTGTCATCCAAATAGATGATTTTGTCCAAAAGTTGGAAGGGATATCTATGGGGTAAAATATTCCCGATTTGATTGATATCCATCACAGGTGGCAGCTTGGGATCGTAATGGGGGATATGGCTAGGACCTACCTTTTCCATTGCCCTTTTTAGCTTTTTGGCAAAAGCCACATTGGCGGCGTGTCCAGGCCGGGCAGCAAGGATCTGGGCCTTTAAAGGGCGTCCTACCAAGGCCAAATCGCCGACCACATCCAGCAGTTTATGCCTGGCAGGTTCGTTTTTGTACCTAAGTTCCACATTGTTGAGTATCCCTTCTTTTCTGACTTCCACCTTGGGCTTGTTAAACATCTTGGCCAGGCCGTCCAGTTCTTCATCAGTCACGATACGGTCTACCACAACAATGGCATTGTTAAGATCCCCGCCCTGAATCAGGTTTTGCTTGTACAGCATTTCCAGCTCGTGAAGGAAGCAGAACGTTCTACAGGAAGCAATTTCAGACTTGAATTGGCTGATGTCCATTATGGAAGCATGCTGGCTTCCCAAAACAGGGGAGTTATAGTCCACCATTACGGTCACCCTATAGTCGTCCAAGGGGAGGGCCGCCATTTCCACTTCTCGAGCCGAATCTCTATAATGAATGCTTTCCGGTACTTCAAAAAAGCGCCTTAGTGCATTTTGCTCCTGCAGCCCGGCATCTTCAAGGATATTGATAAACTGGATAGAGCTTCCGTCCATGATCGGAGGTTCGGGACCGTCCAGTTGGATAAGCACATTGTCAATTTCCAAACCTACCAAAGCAGCCAGAACATGCTCAACAGTATTTACACGGGCGCCACTTTGTTCTATGGTGGTTCCTCTGGATACATCAACTACATTGTCCACATCAGCGTCAACAATCGGGTCGCCTTCTAAGTCGATGCGTTGAAATTTATAACCGTGGTTTGGAGGAGCAGGTATAAAGGTCATGTTGGCTTCAACACCAGTGTGCAGACCAACCCCGGAAACGGTAACCTGTTTTCCTATAGTATGCTGTTTAACTTTCATTAATGATGTTTTTTGGGCATCTTTTATTTTCGCCACAAATTTATTGTTTTTTTTCCAGATCTTTAATTTTGTCTTGAAGAGATGGTAGATTTTTAAAAATGGAATACGATTTTAAGAATTCCTTCATTTCATATCCGATGTATCCAAAAATGGTCTGCCCTGGTTTGGTAATGGATTTGCTGACGCCTGTTTTAGCCCCAATGATGGTGTTGTCCGCTATCTTAAGATGGCCGATGATCCCTACCTGACCGGCGATAATACAGTTTCTTCCGATCTCTGTGGAACCTGATATGCCCGATTGTGCAGCAATTACAGTGTTTTCTCCGATGATCACATTATGCGCGATCTGTACGAGGTTGTCTATTTTAACGCCCTTTTTGATAATGGTGGATCCCATTGTGGCGCAATCTATCGTACTGTTGGACCCGATGCTGACATTGTCTTCTATGAGGACATTGCCGAGCTGGGGAATGTTTTTGTAGGACTTGTCCTCTTGGGGGGCAAAACCAAAACCATCCGATCCGATGACTACGTTCGGGTGGAATTCACAGTTGTTGCCAATTACCGTGTCATTGTAAATTTTTACGCCTGCATGAACGATACAGTTGTCCCCAATGGTGACCTTGTCTCCGATAAAAGCCTGAGAATGGATAATTACGTTATTTCCGATTTTGCAGTCCTTGCCAATATAGCTAAAAGCAGCCCTGTAGCCACCTTCCCCAATCTGAGAGGAATCGTCCATAAAAGAGGGTTGTTCTACACCGGATTTTGACTGTTTGGTCAGTTGGGCATAGGCCTCCAAAAGTTGGGTAAAGCTGGAATAAGGATCTTTGACGCGGATAAGCGTGGTGCTGAAGGGCTTAGAGGGAGCGAAGTCATTGGCCACAATCACAGCAGATGAAGCGGTGCTGTATAAATAAGGCTCGTACTTCATATTGGACAAAAAGCTTATCCCCCCTGCTTTGCCTTCCTGGATTTTGTCTAGTCGGTTGACTTTTTGGGTACTATCCCCCTCCACGGTTCCGTTTAAGAGTTCTGCAATCTGACTGACAGTAAATTCCATTGAGTTTTAAAATTATATTATCGCAAAGTTAATTTTTTAGCCCGACAAGCATAGTACTTTTTTACAATTTTGCTCATGGCTTTGATGTTGGGCAGGTCTGCTGCCTGGGCGACATCGATGACTTCACCTTTTTTGGTCAAAATGAGAATGCGTTCTTTAGCCACATAGGCATAGTTGGATATAAAGCCGGCGGAAAAGAAGTAAGGTAGCTCATCCTCCGTGATGTTAAGATCTTTTTTTGCCTGATTTTTCATCGCGCTGAGCTGCTCCTCGTCAAATGGGTCGTTTCCCAGTTTTATCTTGAACAGGTTTCTGGTAAGGAACATGTCTGCAATATTCTTCAGGACAAGGTCCTTGTTTTTCTGCCATAATTTGACGGCTCCCCAAATGTCAAAATCATCCATAGTGGCAAAGATTTCCAAGAGGTCTTTGGAGTCTTGGAAATCTTTGAAGGTAAAGTTGTTTTGGAGAAGGTGAATAAAGGCTTCCGAACCTTCCAGTCGGGAGCCTGACTGTTGGAGGTCTTTGGCCCGGTTGATCAGGTTGATCAGCATCTTTTCCGCGCTGACGGTGGTTTTGTGGAGGTAAACCTGCCAATACATCAGCCTTCTGGCGCTCAGGAAGTTTTCAATGCTGTATAAACCTTTTTCCTCGACCACGATCTGGTCGTCCTTAATGTTCATCATCTTAATGATCCTGTCCGCTCCGATGGTTCCCTCCGATACACCGGTAAAGAAACAGTCCCGTTGCAAATAATCCAGCCGGTCTATGTCGAGCTGGCTGGAAACCAGCTGGTGGAAGAATTTTCTTTCATAATTATTCTTAAAAATTCTTAAAGCGAGATCAAGTTGGCCGTTTAATTGGTTATTTAAGGACTCGATGAGCAAAAGGGACAAAGACTCATGCGGAATGCCCTTGAGCAAGGTGTATTCCAGGGCATGGGAAAAAGGTCCATGGCCGATATCATGCAAAAGGATGGCGATCAGGGAGGCTTCATACTCCTTGTCGCTTATTTCGTGGCCCTTGTTCCTCAGGTTGTCCAGGGTAATGCTCATCAGGTGCATGGCCCCCAGGGCATGGTGAAAACGCGTGTGCAGCGCACCGGGATAGACAAAATCGGTCAAACCCAGTTGTTTGATCCTGCGTAACCTCTGGAAATAAGGATGGTCAATGATGGTGAAAATCAACTCGCTGGGAATAGTTATAAAACCGTAAACAGGGTCGTTGAGTATTTTATGGCTTTTCAATTGCCTAAGAATTAGTTGATAGAAACCAAAAGTAATTATAAATTTAAAAGTTTTAAACCATAAAAGATGCAAAAATTTAAAATTCTCTGGGCAGATGATGAGATTGATCTGTTGAAACCTCATATCATGTTTTTGGAGCAAAAAGGATATGAGATTACTACCGTCAACAGCGGAAACGATGCCATCGAAAAGGTAGAGTCTTCCAACTTTGACGTGATTTTTTTGGATGAGATGATGCCCGGCATGACCGGCCTGGAGACCTTGCAGCAGGTGAAGATCCTTAAGCCCCAAACCCCAGTGGTGATGATCACCAAAAGTGAAGAGGAGCATATCATGGATGATGCCATCGGAGGAAAAATAGCGGATTATTTGATCAAGCCGATCAATCCCAGCCAAATATTGCTTTCGGTAAAGAAAATACTTCAAAACAAGCAGCTGATCAGTGAAAAAACCAATTTGTCCTATCAACAGGATTTTTCCAGAATCAGTATGGCCTATAACGATGCGATCGATCATAATGAATGGGCAGATATTTATAAGCGATTGACCTATTGGGAGCTGGAGATAGACAAGACGGAGAACAAGAGCATGCAAGAGGTACTGGATACACAGAAAGCAGAGGCCAATGCAAATTTCGCACGGTTCATAAAAGATAATTACCTGGATTGGCTCAATGATCCTGAA
This sequence comes from Echinicola sediminis, assembly GCF_054777495.1. Classification (NCBI taxonomy): domain Bacteria; kingdom Pseudomonadati; phylum Bacteroidota; class Cytophagia; order Cytophagales; family Cyclobacteriaceae; genus Echinicola; species Echinicola sediminis. The sequence continues at coordinate 19,401 of NZ_BAAHAP010000082.1, forward strand.
GTGGACAAACCGATCCTTTCCCATAGGGTGATGAAGGAAAAAGTATTTCCTTTTCTCAAGGGGAATGACAAACCCTTGTTCTTTGTAGTGATAGACAACCTACGACTGGATCAGTGGGAGATCATCGAACCTACCTTGAGTGATTATTTCAATATCAAGTCAGAAGACACTTATTACAGCATCCTTCCTACCACAACGGCCTATGCCAGAAATGCCCTTTTCAGTGGGATGATGCCTTTGGACATGGCGCGCTTTCACCCTGATCTATGGGAGGGAGAGGATACCGATGAAGGAAAGAACAACCATGAGTCGGAATTTTTGGAGGTCAATCTGAAAAAAAACAGGGTTCAGGCAAAATTCAGCTACCATAAGATCCTGCAGGCCAGCCAAGGGAAATCGGTGTTGGACCAGTTTTCCAATATGATGAACAATGACCTCAATGTTCTGGTATACAATTTTGTGGACATGATGTCCCATGCCAGGACGGACATGAAAATGATCCGTGAGCTGGCGCCTGATGAATCCGCTTATCGTTCGATTACGGAGAGTTGGTTTCTTCACAGTTCTCTTTTTGAGCTGTTCAAAAGGGTCAGCGAGGCTGGCTGTGAAGTGATCGTGACCACGGACCATGGTACCAAAAGGGTCAACCGGCCCTATAAAATAATTGGAGACAGGAAGGTGACGACCAATCTGAGGTATAAACAAGGAAAAAACCTGAACTTTGAATCGGGAAAGGTTTTTGAAGTGGCCAAGCCCGAAACGGCCAAACTTCCGAGATTTAATGTCTCCACCAGCTATGTTTTTGCCGTAGAAGATTATTTCTTTGCATATCCGAACAATTACAATTATTATGTAAATTACTACAAAGATACTTTTCAGCACGGAGGGGTTTCTTTGGAGGAAGTGATTGTACCGATAATGCACCTTGCACCAAAGCAGTACTAAAAGCTTGAAAAAGATAATTTGCGAAAATACCGAGCAGCTACCGGAGGTAGCCAGAGAAGTTATTGAATATTGCAAAGAAACACCGGTTTGGGTGTTTAAAGGAAGTATGGGGGCCGGCAAAACCGCTTTGATCAAAGCCATAGCGAAAGCGTTTGGCATTGGGGACGTGGTGAGCAGCCCATCTTTTTCTATTGTAAATGAGTATGATAATGAGGCAGGTGAGGTATTCTACCATTTTGATTTCTACCGTGTAGAGGAGCAAGAAGAGGTATTGGAGATCGGCGTGGAGGAGTATTTTTACAGTGGAAGGTATTGTTGGATTGAATGGGCGGAAAAAATTCCTGACTATTTGCCAGAGGAATTTTATTTGGTGTCTATAGAGGTAGATGACCAGGGAAAAAGGGAGTTGACCATAAAAAAGATTTAAAATGGGGGCTAAAATGACAGAGATAAGTAAAGAGGCCGGTATATATCCAAAGGAAGCATTGGCCAGGGTAAAGGACTCTGATCATTCGATTTTAATAGGTTTGCCTAAGGAAAATGCCCTTCAGGAAAAACGGGTGGTGCTTACTCCTGAGGCTGTGGCCCTGTTGGTCAATAACAACCAGCGGGTGATGGTGGAATCGGGAGCAGGAAAGTCATCAAAGTTCTCAGACAAGGAATATGCCGATGCAGGAGCCAAGGTGGTTTATTCCACCAAGGAGGCTTTTGAGGCAGAAGTAGTACTGAAAGTGGAGCCCCCATCGGAAGAGGAAATCGCTTATATGAAGCCTGGGAGTTGTTTGATCTCCGCCTTGCAGCTGGGCAAGCAAAGTGCAGATTATATTCACTCTCTCAATAGGAAAAAAATCACGGCAGTGTCCTTTGAGCATTTGGAAGACAAGGTGGGCGGGATGCCGGTGGTCAGGGCCATGAGTGAGATAGCCGGAAGTACAGTCATGCTGATTGCCGCAGAGTACCTGAGCAGTGTCAAAGACGACGGAAAAGGCTTGATCCTGGGCGGGATTACCGGAGTGCCGCCTACCAATGTGGTGATTATTGGAGCAGGTACGGTAGCGGAGTATGCTGCCCGCACAGGACTTGGTCTAGGGGCCAGTATCAAGATTTTTGACAATCACCTCTATAAGTTAAGAAGGATCAAGCAGCTGCTGGGACAGCAGGTTTATACTTCTACCATAGATAATTATACTTTAGGGGAGGCGCTGAAAGAAGCCGATGTAGTTATCGGAGCTTTGAGGGCAGAAAAGGGCAGGTCGAAGATTGTGGTGTCCGAAGAAATGATTTCTGCCATGATGCCCGGAAGTGTGTTGATCGATGTCAGTATCGACCAGGGTGGCTGTGTGGAAACTTCCAGAATGACCAGTCATGACCGTCCGGTTTATATGTTGTACGATATAATCCACTATTGTGTGCCCAATATAGCCTCAAGGGTGTCCAGAACGGCTTCCATATCCCTGAGCAATATATTTACCCCCATTTTGCTACAGATGGCTGATCTGGGAGGGGCTGAGGAAATGATATTCAATTACAAGTGGTTTATGAAGGGGGTTTATACCTATCGGGGAAGCCTGACCAATGCCCATTTAGGTAGAAAGTTTCAAATGAACCACAAAGAGTTACAGCTTTTGCTGGCGGCGAGATACTAAAAGCAAATTAAGCTTTCTTTGGCCGGTTAGACAGCCTAAGCTATCTAAAGAGAAAAGTAATCTTTTCTATCGTTTAAACCTTCAACTAAGGTTAGGAAAGTAATTTTTGCCTCAATAAGAATTCAAGTTGTTCGTTCGCTTTTAAAAGATCATCAGTGAGTTTCTTGTTTTCTTTTCTTAAGGAAAACACTTCAAAGGCGTTTTTGATGACCGTTTTCAAGTATTCTTCTTCCCAAGGTTTGGTAAGGTAGTGATAGACCTGTCCCTTGTTGATAGCATCGATCACCGCCTGTATGTCAGTGTAGCCTGTTAGAAGGATACGGATGGGGTCCGGGTAGATGGGGATGATGGATTCGAGAAATTCCACGCCGGTTTCCTCTGGCATCCTTTGGTCGGTGATGATGATGTCAACTTTTTCAGATTTCAGAATTTCACGCCCTTTTTCTGCCGAGATAGCAAGATGGACTTTGTATTCTCTCCTAAATGTAGCTTTGAAGGCTTGAAGGTTGTTCTCTTCGTCATCTACGTATAAAACCCTGATTTTTTCCTGTATTGATTCGCTCATTGCTTCTCTTTAGATTTATTGGTTGATTTAAACTAAATGACTACAATTTAAATATAACTAAAAGAGGTTGTATCATACAACCC